>JBJOLA010000327.1:0-11226 GCA_046045815.1 Pseudomonadota bacterium | reverse complement strand
CCTGTGCCTGCTGGACTTGATCTGCAACGCCGGTCAGCTTCTGGATATGATGGCCCACCTCATGCGCGATCACATAGGCTTGGGCGAAATCGCCGCCCGCCTGAAACCGGTTGGCCAGTTCATCATAGAAGGCCGTATCGACATAAATCTTTTCATCCGCCGGGCAATAAAATGGCCCCATCGCCGATTGTGCCGCACCGCATCCAGAATTGCCGTTCTCGGAATAAAATTCGATGCCGGGAGCGGTGTAGCGTTTGCCCATTTTCGCGAAATAGGCGTTCCAGGTCAGTGTCGTGCTCTTCAAAGCTTGGCAGCTGAATTTATGCGCCGCATCAATATCGCACGATGCTGCCCCGGCAACTTGTGCGGTTTGGCTTGTCGGCGCGGAGCCCATTTGGCCACCTCCGCCGAGCATGCTGGTCAAATCAACCTTGAAGAACAAAGCCGCGATGATGACGATAACCAGCGTGCCGCATCCCATGCGCCCCCGCCCGAACGACATCCCGCCGCCGCCGGGCATGCCAAAGCCGCCGCCGGTATTCCCTTGGTCATTTGAATCAACGTCCGACGTGTCGATATCGTCCAGCCGCATTTGTCCCCGCTCCTCAATTAGGTCGGGCGACAATACACGTCACAATCGTGGTTGCAATCGCTCAGACGGAGTTGCAGTATCACGCAACAAAATTTCACGAGCGAGTCATTTTCATGAACCGGTTTCCAATCATCATCGCCCTCCTGCTTTCGCCCTGTCCTGCGTTAGCCGCCTCAGGGCGACTCCCCGACGCTGTTTCTCCGGTCCACTATGACATCAAAGTGCGCGCTGACGCCTCCAAATTGAGCTTTGAGGGGAGCGAGACGGTCTCGATCAAGGTGGCCAAAGCAACGCCCGTGATCACGCTCAACGCGGTAGACCTGGTGATCAGCGATGCTAGCATTGACGGGCAGCCAGCAACGGTGTCGCTCGACAAGGCCGCGCAGACGGTGACGATCAAGACGGCCAAACCCGTCGGCGTGGGCAATCATGATCTGCGTTTTGGCTGGACGGGCAAGATCAATCAGAGCGCCGCTGGCTTCTTCGCGATTGATTATCCGGGCACGTCTGGCAGCGAACGCCTGCTCGTCACCCAGTTCGAAGCGCCTGACGCGCGCCGGTTTGCGCCGATGTTTGATGAACCCGGCCAGAAAGCAACCTTCACCCTGACCGCGTTTCAGCCTGACGGCCAGACCGCCTTTTCCAATATGCCCGTCGTTAGCAAGAGCGCGGCCCCCGGTGGCCAGATGATCCGCTTTGCCGAAACGCCCAAAATGTCGAGCTACCTGTTGTTCCTCGGCGTCGGCAATGTTGAGCGGAAAACGGTGATGCAGGGCAAGGTCGAAATCGGCATCATTACCCGCAAGGGTGCGCTCGATCAGGGCGATTACGCGCTGGCGAGTGCCCAGAATATCCTCAGTTATTATAATGACTATTTCGGCGTGCCTTACCCGCTGCCCAAGCTCGACATGATCGCCGCGCCGGGATCGAGCCAGTTTTTCGGGGCGATGGAGAATTGGGGGGCGATCCTCTATTTCGAACGCACCGTCCTGATTGATCCCAAGCTCACCACCGAAGGCCAGAAGCAGGACGTGTATAACACCGTCGCGCATGAAATGGCGCACCAATGGTTCGGCGATCTGGTCACAATGTCGTGGTGGGATGATTTGTGGCTGAACGAAGGCTTTGCCTCATGGATGGCATCGAAAGTATCGAGCGATTTGAACCCGGAGTGGAAAGCGCTGACGCAGTCGCTCTCGGGGCCACGCCAATCCGGCTACGGGCTGGATGCGCGCGCGACGACCCATCCGATCATCCAACATATCAAGACGGTCGATCAGATTTCACAGGCGTTTGACAATATCACGTACCTCAAAGGCGAAGCGGTGATCCGCATGCTTGAATCCTCGGTGGGCGCAGATCCGTTCCGTGCCGGCGTGCGCCGTTACATGGCCAAACATGCTTATGGAAACACCGTGACGGATCAGTTGTGGGACGAAGTGTCGGCGGCATCGGGCAAACCCGTTGCCGCGATGATGCACAGCTACACATTGCAGGGCGGCGTGCCGCTGATCCGGGTCGGCGCACCAAAATGCAATGGCGGCCAGACGCAGCTAACCCTGTCGCAAAGCCGCTACGGTGTTGATGAGGCGTCTAAAAAGCCACAGACGTGGATCGTCCCGGTGCGCCTTGCCTCGGGGGCTGCGACCACTCAGTTGAACGTGAGCGGTGCCAAGCCTGTTGTCGCGACCATCGCTGGCTGCGGCCCGGTAATCGTCAACGCAGGCCAGACTTCTTATGCGCGCACACTCTACACCGCGCCCCATCTCGACGCGATTGCCAAGGCATTTCCAACCCTGGCGCTCGATGATCAGATCGGCGTTGCAGCGGATAGCTATGCGCTGGCGGCAGGTGGATACCAAAGCTTTGCGCCACTGCTGGCCCTCATCCAGAACACTCCGACCGATGCTGCACCTGAACTATGGAGTTATCATGTCGGACGGATTGGCGGGATGAACGATGTGCTCAAGGACAGTGCAGCGCAGACCGCGTTCAAAGCCAAGGCGCTGACATTGCTCAAGCCCCTGCTCGCACGCACAGGTTGGGAACCCAAAGCAGGGGAACCCAGCGCCATTGCCTTGCTCCGCGAGGCGCTGATCCCGACGCTCGGCGCATTGGGTGATCCCGATGTGATTGCCCAAGCCACGCGTTACGCCGACGCAAGCTTTGCAACGAATTCGACCGTGACAGGTGTGACCCGCGAAGCCGCGCTCGGCATCTGGGCACATTTTGCCGAAGGCGCGCGCTGGGCCACCCTCCACGAACATGCACGCACCGAAGCCGGTCCGGTCGCCAAACTCCAATATTACCGGCTGCTCGGTAGCGCCAAAGATGTCACGCTTGCGCAAAAGGCTTTGGACCTCGCACTCACCGACGAAGCCCCCGTGCCAATGCGCGCGGCGCTGATTGCGGCGGTGGGCAACAGCCATCCGGCGATGGCGTTTGATTGGGCCGCCGCGCATGCGACTCAGGTAAACGCCTTGCTTGAAGAGAGCACCAAAACCGGCTTCATCGTTGAGCTCGCCTCTAATTCGTCGGATCCTGCTGTGGCGGCACGCGTCAAGGCTTATGCTCTAAAGGCACTGGCGCCGGAATCGCGTGCCGATGCGAATGCGTCGGTCTCACGCATTGCCTATCTTGCGGCGCTCCGGCAAAAGCTCATCCCAGCAATAACGGCGTGGGCGAAATAACAATGTTTCTAGCAGGTAAGACGGCACTCATCACGGGATCGACCTCCGGGATCGGCGCGGCTTATGCCGTGGCGCTGGCGGCGGAAGGCGCGGCGGTGATGATCAACGGCTTTGGCGAAGCGTCCGCCATCGCCGATCAGTGCGCGGCTTTGGCCAAGGTAAGTGGCGCCAAAGCGCTGCACTCGCCAGCCGACCTGACAAACGCGGCGGATATTGATGCGATGATTGCGCTCGCAAAGGCAGAACTGGGCGGCATTGATATCCTGATCAACAATGCGGGCATCCAGCATGTCGCGCCCGTCGATGAATTTCCGATTGAAAAATGGCGCCAGATGATGGCGATCATGGTTGATGCGCCGTTCCTGCTCACCCGGGCATTTTTGCCGGGGATGAAGGCGAAGAACTGGGGCCGTATCATCTCGACGGCCAGTGCGCATGCCAGCGTCGCCAGCCCGAACAAATCCGCTTACATTGCGGCAAAGCACGGCGTTCTCGGACTGATGCGCACCGTCGCGCTCGAAGTCGCACAAACCGGGATCACCGCCAATTGCATCTCTCCGGGCTATGTCTGGACGCCACTGGTGGAGAACCAGATACCCGCCACAATGGAAACGCGCGGGATGACGCGCGATCAGGTGTTGAACGATGTCTTGCTCGCCGCGATCCCGCAGAAAAAGTTTGTGATGCCCGAACAAATCGCCGCCACCGCCGTTTTCCTGTGCAGCGAAGGGGCAAGCGCGATTACAGGATCGAACCTGGCGGTTGATGGCGGCTGGACCACCCAATAAGATTTCAGCGGGTCAGCGTAGAGGCTTCCAAGTTTGCGTCTGGCACAAAAACGCCGCGATACAGCCTTTCATCTTAAGCGTCCCATCGGCGTTGCGTGAAACATAGGCTTTGTACGCCTTGCCCCGTTCTGGGCTGTAGACGCTGCCTTGCCACTGCGACCCCGCATCTTTCACGTTAATGATCGTCATCCCCAGCAAGGGCCGGGCACGCAACGCCGGGTCAGGATTGTTGCGATCCGTAGGCGGGCCATTGGTCGACACCGTCACTTTGCCAATCTTGCCGCAAATGGCTGGGCCACACGGCACGATATCGATTATGCCTTTGCCGTCTTCGGTGAGCCATTTGCCGGTAATCGGCACGGCGGCGAATAAGGGGGCGGCAAAGAGCGCTGCCCCGGCTACAAACATCATGATACGCATGAACATCCTCTCTTGGCTTACATCAATGTAAGTGCAATAGTTCGGGGATGAAGCCAATAGCCAACCTCATCGCCGCGAGTCTTTTCGTCACGGGACAGACTGCTTTCGCCGCAACTTTGAACGTTCCCGCTGGGGCGAACGCGCAGGAGCGGCTGCAAACCGCGCTGCTGGATGCCAAGCCGGGGGACGTTGTCGAAATCGGCGCAGGGCGGTTTGATCTCACCGAGGGCCTGTCGCTTGATATATCAGGCGTCACGGTGCGCGGGGCAGGGCCGAAAGAAACGGTGCTGAGCTTCAAAGGCCAAAAGACGGCGGGCGAAGGATTGCTGGTCACCTCAAACGATGTGCTCCTCCGTGATTTTGCGGTTGAGGACAGCCGGGGCGACGGCATTAAATCAAAGGGATCAAGCCGGATCACCTTCTACGATCTCCGTGTGGAATGGACTGGTGGCCCCAAATCAACCAACGGCGCTTACGGGGTTTACCCGGTCAGTTCCACCGACGTGCTGATCGACAAAGTGACGGTTACGGGCGCATCTGACGCAGGCATATATGTTGGCCAATCCAAGAATATCATCGTCCGCAATTCGTTCGCACTGTATAATGTTGCGGGCATCGAGATTGAAAATTGCTATAATGCCGACGTTTATTCCAACGTCGCGGTGCACAATACGGGCGGGGTGTTGGTGTTCGATTTGCCCAACCTGCCGCAGCAGGCCGGCCATGACATCCGCGTTTTCTCCAACCGGATTGAGCGCAACGATACGCCAAATTTTGCGCCCAAAGGGAATATCGTCGCTTCCGTGCCGACGGGCACCGGCGTCATCGTGATGGCAAACCGCAACGTTCATGTGTTTGCTAATGCTATCGGCGAAAATGGCAGCACCAACATTTTCATCGTCGGATACCGAAATAGCTTCACCGACGCGACTTATCAGCCCCTCGCGCGTGACATCATCATCCGGGATAATATTCACGGACGCGCAGGCTTTGCACCGGGACCCCAATTTGATGGCGGCAAGGAACTGGTTGCGGCAATGGGCAGCGTGCCGGCCATCGTGTGGGATGGCACCGGTCAGAATATCCGCATCATGGACACGGTTCCAGCGATGACGCTTGGCCTCACCGATCCCAAATTGCGTAGCACCGCCACCAATCCGCGCGTCGCCGATTTTTCTGGTGGGACGGATGTCGCCATGCCCGCCGCCATTGTTCTGCCAGCGTCGATGGAGGCAGCGATCCGGTGAAACTCAGGATTGCGGCCGCTTTGCTCGCGCCTGCACTGATCAGCGCGACCCCACCCGCAACGGTGAACGACATGCTGATTTTGGGTGACACGCTGCCGCCGAAGCTCTCTGAATTTCGTCTGATGATCAACGGCGGGACACCCAATTTGGGTGTGCGGCCCTATCGGTTGAACACCCCCTTGTTCTCGGACTATGCAGAGAAGTTCCGCTATTACTATGTTCCCGCTGGGCAGACCGTGACCGCGCAGGGTGAGGGCCTACTCAACTTTCCCGTGGGTAGCGTGCTCGTCAAAAGCTTTGGCTACCCCGCCGACATGCGGAAGGCAGCGGCGAACATTCGCATCCTTGAGACCCGGCTGCTGATTCGCCGAACCGGCGGATGGATCGCGCTGCCTTATGTGTGGGACGTAGACGGCAAGGACGCGACGCTCAAGCGGGCGGGTACGCGGGTCGATGTGTCGTGGACGCACGGTGACGGCACGCCGCGCTCGATCAGCTATGCCGTGCCCAACGTCAACCAGTGCAAAGATTGCCACGCGTTAGGCGGGGTGATGACGCCGATTGGCCCCAAAGCGCGGAACCTGAGCCGGGAGACGCCGATCATCGCAGCGACGCTCACCGTTCCTAAAATTCCGGTGTGGAATGATCCCGGATCGGGCACGCTCGACACACGGGCCCGGGCTTATCTCGATGTCAATTGCGCGCACTGCCATAACCCAGCGGGCGCGGCGAGCAATTCTGGCCTCTATTTCAGCTACCAGCAACCAAGAGGCGTCAATGCGGGGATCGGCAAACGCCCGGTTGCGGCGGGGCGCGGATCGGGTGATTTTGATTTTGACATCGCGCCCGGCCATCCCGAACGCTCGATCCTGTTGTACCGCCTCGCCAGCGTAGAGCCCGGAATTGCCATGCCAGAACTAGGCCGGGCGACCGCGCATAAGGAGGGTATTGCCCTTCTCACCGAATGGATCAAAGCAATGCCAATGGCCCCAAAAGGAGAATGATCATGATCGTCGAAGGCGGATGTTACTGCAAGCAAGTGCGTTACAAGGCTGAGGGTGATCCCATCATCAAGGCCGAATGTTTCTGCCGCGAATGCCAATATATTACCGGTGGCGGCAATCTGCTGATCATGGCGATGCCGGTCGATGGATTTGAAATCACCAAGGGTGCCGTCAAAGACTATAAGCGCGAAGATCTTGAACGCGGCGTTACCCGCCAATTTTGCCCTAATTGCGGTACCCACCTGTTCACCCGTGCGCCGGGCTTTCCCGCTGTGATCATTAAGGTCGGCTCGATGGATGATCCGTCTCAGTTTGGTAAGGCAGACAGCGCCAATTGGGTCGAAGATGCGCAACCCTATCACCGGCTTCCTGATGACATGCCGATCTATCAGAAATGGATGCGGTAGTCGGGGCTTTGCGCCCGCCCAGTTGACCGTTAAGGGCGCGTGATGAAATCGAAACAACTTCTCCTGTTGCTGGGCGGGGCGTTACTGGCCTGCGCACCTGACGTCGTGCAGGCGCAACCTGCAATCGACGTGTCATATCGTTCCGCCGAAAACATCATCGTCCGCGGCTCCCCTTTGCCCAAGTCCATCGGTGACAGTGCCTATGACAGCGTCACGATTGACGTGACCAGGATCAGCACCACCGCGTCGGGCCGGATCGAGGATGTGCTGAAGGACGTTGCGGGTCTCGCCCAGTTCCGTCGAACAGATGCACGCTCTGCCAATGCCACCAGCCAAGGCGCGACGCTACGGGGCCTCGGCGGCAATGCATCATCGCGCGCGCTGCTCGTGCTCGACGGCGTGCCGCAGAGTGATCCATTCGGCGGCTGGGTGACATGGCCTGCCTTCGCCCCTAACCGGATCGAGCGGGTCCGCATTACGCGCGGCGGCGGTTCGGGTGTCTACGGGTCGGGCGCATTGGCGGGAACGATTGAGTTTGAGTCGCTCGAATCGACCAGCGCCAGTGGCGATCAATTGACCCCGCGTTCCTTGGCGACACTCTCCTACGGCAGTCGGAACAGCGTTGACGCCGACGCCCGCGTTGCCGCTAATCTCGGGCGTGGTTTCGCCTTCCTCTCCGCCACCTACGCGCGCGGCGACGGCTTCATTCCCATTGTCGAGGGACAACGAGGCACAGCAGACATCGCCTCCCCGTATGAGCAAGCGAGCGTTGCCGCCCGCGCTGCTTTTCCTGTTGCAAACAACACAGAACTTCAGGCGTCAGCGCTGGCCTTCACCGACCGGCGCGAACGCGGCACAATCCTCTCGTCCAACGGCGGAGACGGCGCGGACGCCAGCCTCCGTCTGGTCCACAAAGGGAATTGGCGTTGGTCCGCGCTGGGCTACGTCCAGATCCGCAAATTTCAGAGCCGCTTTGTGGCCGTGAACGCCGCACGCAGCAGTGTGACCCAGACCGTCAACCAGTACAATGTCCCGTCCACCGGTACCGGCGCGCGCTTTGAATTGCGCGCGCCGGTTAGCTTGCCGGTCGAGCTTCGCATCGGCGGAGACTGGCGGCGCACCTCGGGCGAAACGCGAGAGCTGTTCACCTATGTTGCGGGCCTGCCCACGCGCATCCGCGAGGCGGGCGGGGTGAGCGAAACTTTCGGCCTGTTTGGTGAGGCAAGCTACAACCTCGGCAACCTCACCCTAACCGGCGGCGGGCGTGCGGATCATTGGTCAATCCGCCAAGGACATCTGATTGAGCGGACGATCAGCAGCGGTGCCGTCATCCGCAACGAGGTTGCACCGAACCGCAGGGGCTGGGAAGGCACCGGGCGCGTCGGCGCGGCATACAGATTTGGCGACGTCACCCTGCGATCCGCCGCCTATCTCGGCTGGCGATTGCCAACCCTTAATGAGCTCTATCGGCCGTTCCGGGTGGGGGCCGATGCCACGGCCGCCAACGCTGCGCTCAACCCTGAACGGATGAAGGGCGTGGAGGCGGGACTGGCATGGAAGCCGAGCGAGGATGTGAAACTTGCGGCCACCATTTTTTCCAATCGGCTGGAGGGTGCCATCGCCAACGTCACGCTTGGCGGCGGC
Organism: Pseudomonadota bacterium; assembly: GCA_046045815.1. GTDB lineage: Bacteria > Pseudomonadota > Alphaproteobacteria > Sphingomonadales > Sphingomonadaceae > Aquisediminimonas. The sequence continues at coordinate 2,434 of JBJOLA010000327.1, read as the reverse complement.
CCGGGCCTCTTCCCTGGCGTTGGCTTTGTCGCGGCGGGCGGCGCGTACCGACAGCGGCTCAACATCGATGCCATTCAGTCTCGGGGCGTTGAACTCGACGGACATATCACGCGCGGCAATTGGTGGTTGAGCGCGAGCTACGCCTACACCGATGCCCGGGTTCGCGCGTCGGGTGTTGCGGCGACACTGAACGGGTTGCGACCAGCCCAAGTCGCCCAACATTCTGCGAGCGCGACTGCGGCGTGGAAGGGCCTTTCCGCAAGCGCGCGCTACATCGGCGATCAGTTCGAAGATGATCAGAATCTGCGGCAGCTCAGGGGTGTTGTCACGTTTGATGCGGTTGCCAAAGTGCCGCTCAACAGCCGGTTTAGCGTGATCCTGCGCGGCGAGAATCTCACCGATGCTCAGGTGGATGCCGCGATCAGCGCAACGAACGTGGTGGAACGGGCGACGCCCAGAACACTCTGGATCGGTCTCGAAGCGGGGTTCTAACCCGCCTTGTCCATCACGGAGCGCATCCGCGCGAGATAGCGGGCAAGCACATCAATCTCGATGTTAACTGCCTGCCCTACGGTAAGATCGCAAAACGCCGTCACCGCCCAAGTGTGCGGGATGATGTTGAGGCCGAATGCGGCGCTACCGTCTGCATTGTCCTCCACCGAATTTACGGTGAGCGAAACGCCGTCCACCGTCACTGAACCCTTCGTCGCGATGTAAGGCGCAATGTCTGACGCGACGCGCACCAGCACCCGGTGCGACCCACCCTCAATGCTGACACCAATCACTTCGCCAACGCCGTCAACATGGCCCGTGACGATATGCCCGCCCAGTTCATCTCCGATTTTGAGCGCGCGTTCGAGATTAAGCTTGCGTCCCGCGTTCCAAACGCCTGGTGCGGTCTTGCTCAGAGTTTCGGCTGAAGCGTCGACTGCAAACCAGTCCGGGCCTTTGTCGACAACCGTCAGGCACACGCCCGAACAAGCAATCGATGCGCCGAGCACCACGCCTGCCATGTCATAGCCACAGCTGATCACCATCCGCATGTCGCCTTGCTGGCTGACGCTTCGGATGGTGCCGATGTCGGTGATGATGCCTGTAAACATTATGCTCCCCCGGAAACTGCATCGTAAACCTCAAGCCGGTCGCTGCCAAGCATCCGCGTATCCGTCAAGCGCCACTTGCCGTGCGCATTCCCGAGCACGGTCAAACCGATGTCACCAAGACAAGGCTTGCCGCCCCCGATCAGGATCGGCGCGCGGTAGAGCAGCAGGCGATCAACCAGCCCCGCCTTGAGGAATGCCGCAGCCGCACCCGCCCCGCCTTCAAGCAGCAGCCATTGAATATCTGGCAACTGTGAGATGGCTGCGGGTGATGAAAGGCACTCCCATCCTGCCAGCGCTTCCCCGTGGGTTAGCACCACCCGGCGTGGAAACCGATCCTCAAGCCCGGGCAAGCGCACGTCGAGCGCCGGTTGATCTGCATCGACTGTCCCCCGACCAACGAGGATCGCGTCGGACCGCGCCCGTTCCAGATGGCCGTGCGTGCGGGCGGCGTCTCCGGTGATCCAGCGGCTCGTCCCGTCCGCCATCGCGATGCAGCCATCAAGCGACGTCGCCAGCTTGAGGGTGACAAAGGGTCGCTTTCGTGTCTGGACCGAGAAGAACCCTGCCATCGACGCTTTGGCCTCGGCTTCGCAGGTGCCAACCACTACCGCAATCCCGGCCGCCTGCAATCGCTCCACGCCTTTGCCATTGGTGCGTGGATCGGGATCGAGTGTGCCGACGATCACTCGGGAAACCCCCGCCGCGATCAACGCGTCCGCACAGCAGGCACCGCGTTCGCTTACATGTGCGCAAGGTTCGAGCGTGACATAGACTGTCGCCCCCGCCGCGCTAGGCCCAGCTTGCGAAAGCGCCATTGCCTCAGCGTGCGGCCTGCCCCCGGCTTGCGTCCAGCCGCGCCCAACAACGCGACCTTGATCGACGATGACACAGCCAACATTGGGGTTGGGTGTACTCAGCCCCCGCGTTCGGCTGCCGAGCGCGCAGGCGACCGCCATCCAGCGATCATCATCACTCACAAGTGGAGCGCCTTTTTGAGCGCGATTGCATCCTTCAACTGCTTGGCTTCGGCGGCCTTCTCTTCGGCGCGCTGCTGGCGCTCAACTGGCGCATCGATATTCTGTTGTGCCTTGATCTCGGCGAGCGTGCGGCCCTTGTTCCACTGTTTCACAAACACCACTTCGGGCGCTTTGTAGGCAAGATGGACAACCGGCTCGAGATAGAATTGCAGCGCGAAGAAGCCCGGGATGGCGAGTGACAACCCCGCAATACCCCATTGGTGTGGTTGGCGCGTGGCGAAAAATGCGCGGATATCTCTCCAAAGGTCAGCCGGGGAGGAAAGCGGGGGAAGTATCATGCCGCCAAGATAGGGG
>JBJOLA010000221.1:0-18006 GCA_046045815.1 Pseudomonadota bacterium | reverse complement strand
AACAGAAACTCCGCGCGACGGAAACCAACCTTGGGCGGCTTGATGAAGTCCTCACCGACATGGAAGTCCGCGCCACGAATTTGAAGCGTCAGGCGCGGGCGGCCGAGCGGTACCGCAAGCTCTCTGAGGAAATCAAAATCGCCGAAGGTCGGCTGATCTTCTCGCGTTGGCGAGATGCGGCGGCGGCGGCGGACAAAGCCAAATCCGAAGCCGCCATCGCCGAGGAAGCGGTGCAGACGGCGAGCGAGGCCCAGCGCGCGGCGGCAGCATGGCAAACGCAGGCCGTAACCAAACTCGCTGAGCTGCGAACCATCGCCCAGACTGCGCGTGACGCGGCCAGCGCCGCCGGACATAGTCTCGCGACACTGGGAGCCGAACGTGCCGCGCTCGACCGGCGCATCGCCGAACTGGCCGCCCAGACCGAACGGTTGGTGAGCGACCGTGAACGCGAAGGCCAACTTGCCAACGATGCCGCCGATGCGCTGGCCCGGTTGGCAGCGGAGGCCAAGGCGCTCGACATTCAAATCGCGGGAAGCGAAACGCGCCGCCCTGGCTATGCGGGCAAAATCGCCGCTGCCGAAGCGGTGGTTCGTGATGCCGAGGTAGAATTGGCCCAGGCGCTCGCCGCCCAAGCCCGGGAGCAGGCAGAAGCCCGCGTGGCCGACGCCGCGCTTGCCGCCGCCGCCGCCCGGCTTGAGCGGGCAGAACGGGACAAAGCGCGGCTCAATCAGGAAATGGCAGCGCTGGGTGATGAAGCGCCGCTGGCCGAGGCACGCCGTGCCGCTGGGGTCGCGCGCGAGGATGCCGAGGCTCGCGCGACGGCTGCTTCCTCCGCCATCGAACAAGCCGAGGCCGCGCGCACGGAAGCGACCCTGCGCCGGGGGGAGGCCGAGAGCGCGGGCGCTACGGCACAAGCAACGCTCGCCGCGCTTGAGGGGGAGGCCCGCGCGCTGATCAAGGCAGTTGAAGCGACCGGCGGCGCGAACCGGGCGCTGGACCAGATGCGTGCGGAGCCAGGATTTGAACGGGCGTTGGCTGCCGCGCTGGGTGATGACCTGGAGGCGGAGGTGGGCGCAACCGCCAAGCGTGGTTGGGCGGGTGCTGCCCTGCAATCCGGCGACGCGGCCCTGCCTGTGGGTGCCATTCCTCTCACCGATCATGTTCAAGGGCCAGCCGAGCTCGCGCGGCGACTGTCACAAATTGGCGTCGTAGAGACGGATGACGGTCTGCCGCTCGCGGTTGGTCAACGGATCGTGACACGCGACGGACATTTGCGGCGGTGGGACGGGTTTGTGTCGACGGGAGAAGGCGCGGCGGCGGCGGAACGGCTGGAGCGAGTCAACCGGCTTGTTGTGATTGAAGCGGCGATCCTGCCAGCGCGCGCCGACGTTGAGACCGCGAAGGCGGCGCTCGTTCAGGCGCAGGCAGCAACCGAGACAGCACGGGTACTGGGCGAAAGCGCCCGCAAAGCCCTGGCACAGGCGGAATACGATCAACGCACGGCGCAGCGCAACGAAGATCAGGCCGTCACCGCGCTTGAGCGACTAGCATCACGCCGCACCGAATTTGCCGAGCGCCTCACGCGGATTGACGGCGAGTTGAACGAAGCGACCGGTGACAGGGTCGCGGCGCAGGCGACACGGGCGGCGTTGCCAGATGGGACGGCCACCGGCCAGAGTGTCGCGCGGCTCCAATCGGCGAGCGAGGGCGCACGTGCCTCCGTCGCCCAGATCAAGGCTGAGAGCGCGGCGCTCGATCAAACACTAGCGGCAGACCGTGAGCGTCTGGCGTCGGCAAAGGCGGAAATATCGGGGTGGAAGACCCGTGCCGGAGAAGCGGTTGCGCGGATCGCCGAGATGGACAAACGCAGTGCGGCAGCGGAAGCCGAAACAGTGAGACTTGCCGACGCGCCTGCTCAGCTTGCCGTCAAGATCGCCAAGGTCGAGGCCGAAAGCGCTGCGCTGTCTGTCGCCGCTGAGGACGGTGCCGCTGCGGAACGGGCGGGCGAGAATGAACTGCGCGTCCACGAAGCAAAATCGGCCGAACTCGGCGAAGCGCTGGCGGGTGCGCGCGAAGCCCGGGCCGGAGCGATCGCCCGCGCTGAAAATCAGGATCTGCGCCGGGTTGAAATGGGCCGGGTATCGGGCGAGCGCTTTGAATGCCCCCCACCGCTATTGCCGGAAAAGGTGGGCTTTGACGCTGAAACCGTGTCCGATGCCAGTACCGAATCCAGCCGACATGAGCGGCTTAACCTCGACCGTGAACGGATCGGCCCGGTCAATCTGATCGCCGAACAGGAGCTCACTGAGATTGAAGGCGAGCGGGAAAAATCGGTGATCGAGCGCGATGAACTCGCCGAAGCCATTTCCCGTTTGCGCGGCTCCATCGGCAGCCTCAACCGTGAAGGGCGCGCGCGTCTGCTCGCCGCGTTCGAAGCGGTGAACGGACATTTCCAGCGACTATTCGCAACCTTGTTCAACGGCGGCGCGGCGCATCTTGCGTTGATCGACAGCGATGATCCCTTGGAGGCGGGCCTTGAAATTTATGCACAGCCGCCGGGCAAAAAGCTGGCGGCGCTGACCTTGCTTTCGGGCGGAGAGCAGGCGCTAACCGCCGTTGCGCTGATCTTCGGTCTGTTCCTGACCAACCCTGCCCCGATTTGCGTGCTTGACGAAGTGGATGCCCCGCTGGACGATGCCAACATCGAAAGGTTCTGCGACTTGCTCGATGCGATGACACGCGAAACCGACACCCGCTACCTGATCGTCACCCACAATGCCGTGACGATGAGCCGCATGCACCGCCTGTTTGGCGTGACGATGATCGAGCAGGGCGTGAGCCGTCTGGTCTCGGTGGACCTCGGCGGCGCAACCGAGCTATTGGCGGCAGAGTAATCGACCGATGCCCACTCTCTCCCCACTCTCCGTCGCATTCCTGCTGTTCCCAAATGTCACGCAGCTTGATCTCACCGGCCCGGCGCAAATACTGTCCCGGCTCGGCAAGACCAAGCTCGATCTGGTGTGGCACAACCTTGATCCAGTGATGACTGACGCCGGGTTTGCGATTGTGCCGACGGCGACTTTTGCGGAAGTGACCAAGGCGGATATTCTCTGTGTGCCCGGCGGCTTTGGCACAACCGACGTGATCAAGGATGATGCCGCAATGGCCTGGGTGCGCGCAATCGGAGCGGACGCAGATTGGGTGACGAGCGTCTGCACGGGATCGCTGATCCTCGGCGCTGCGGGGCTGCTCAAAGGGTATAAAGCGACGACACATTGGGCGTGGAAAGAATATCTGCCGCTGTTCGGGGCGGAACCGGTTGACGCTCGCCACGTGATTGACCGCAACCGCGCGACCGGCGGTGGGGTGACGGCGGGGATTGACTTCGCACTGGCGCTGACCGCCGCGATCCGGGGTGAAGAACATGCCAAAAATATCCAGCTCGGCCTCGAATATGATCCCGCGCCGCCGTTCGATGCGGGCTCTCCTGCAAAAGCTGGGAAGGCGTTTGTCGATGCTTATACGGCGCGGAGCAACGCGTTAGCCCCCAATCGGATGGCTGATTTCGAAGCCGCAGCGAAACGGCTGGTGTTTTAGACGTGGTCAGTACGGCGCTCTTCGTTCCGCCTTATCCCGAGCGAACAGCACGCGATGCGCCAGTACTCGCTGGCTTCTTTGGTGAACGTGTGCGCAATTCAGTGTACGGTATTCCCCGCGCGGCGTTCGTCGATTTGCACCGGAGCCGGAAAATATTGGGCCTGCAAATCCATGTCATCTCTGATCCCGATGCGGTGGGACGGGTGCTGCTAGACAATCAGGCGAACTACCGGCGACCTCGTATCGTTCAGCGCATCTTGGCCCCGGTTATCGGCAATGGCTTGCTCAGTTCAGAAGGTGAGGATTGGCGAAAACAGCGCAAGATCGTCGCGCCTACCTTTGCTCCTGGCGCGGTTGCGGCGATGGAACCGCTGATCAGCGGCGTCGCGGCGGCACAAGTGTTGGGCTGGAGCAAGACACCAACGCGGATCGACATGGCGAAAACGGCGACCGATGCGACGATGGCGATTATCGCCAAATCTCTATTCGGGGATGATCCGCGACTCACGTCCCGGTTGGCAGGCGAACATATCGACAATCTTGTGCAAGCGGGCGGACAGGCGCGGATGTCCACGCTGCTGGGCCTATCGCACCTCGATTTCAGCGCGACGATGCGGCGCGGGCGACGAGGCAGCGCTTACCTGCGCGATACGCTGACCGCGCTTGTGCGGGACCGCGGCCCGAACGGCGAAGGCGATGACTTTTTTGGCGGGCTGATCCGGTCGCTCCGCGCTCAATTCTCGCCGGACGAAGCCGAAGCGTTGGCGGTGGACAATGCCGTGACCTTCTACGTCGCGGGTCATGAAACAACGTCCAACGCGCTGGCGTGGACGATCTATTTGCTGGCCGCTCAACCTGACATTCAGGCGAGGTGCCGAATGGAGGCGACCGCCGCGCTGGCGGGAAACCCTGCCAAACTGTTCGATGCGATGCCCTATCTACGGCAAGTGCTCGACGAATCTATGCGGCTTTATCCACCTGCCCCACGCTTTGACCGCGAAGCCGTGGCCGACGATGTTCTGGCCGGTGTGCACATTCGCAAAGGCGACCTTGTGTCAATCTGGCCGTGGCTGATCCACCGCCACACCGCCTTGTGGGAACAGCCAGATGCGTTTGATCCCGATCGTTTCGCGCCTGAGAACAAGGCCAAGCTTCACCGCCATCAATATCTGCCGTTCGGGGCCGGCCCGCGTGTCTGCGTGGGTGCGCGATTTGCGTTGATGGAGGCGCTGATCATCCTCGCGCATTGGCTCAGCGCTGCGCAGTTTGACACAGTAGCGGATCACCGTGTTTACCCGGTGGGTTCTGTCACACTCAGGCCTGATCAGGGGATGCCCTTGAAGGTGACCGGCCTCTCCGCCGAATGACCCTTCCCGATCATCCATCACCTGCTCAGCGCCAACAAACGCGCGCCCGTTCAAATCTCTTGAAACCAGACATTCACTAGCCAGTTGGGCAAAACTGGTCTAGCGTTACTCCGGTTCAGGTCACGCTAACGCTTTAATTGCAAAGGGCATTCAGGTTGTTGATCAGTTTTGAGGCTGTGGTGAAACACAATGTGGTGGCTTGGGCATGTGTGGCATAACAGGCGCGTTTGATCGAACGGGCGCACTCTCGCCAGACGTAATGACCGCACGAATCGAAGCAATGATTGGCCCTATCTCGCACCGCGGGCCAGATGCGAAAGGAGTCGAGATCATCGGGCCGTGTGGCCTCGGCCACCGCCGTCTCTCGATCATTGATCTCAATGCGCGCGCGGGCCAGCCGATGAAGCTTGCCGACCAATCGGCGTGGATCGTTTTCAACGGCGAAATTTATAATTTCCAAGAATTGCGGACCGAGCTTGAACGGGCAGGCTGCACATTTAGAACGACGAGTGACACTGAAGTAATCCTTTGGGGCTGGCGGATTTGGGGCAAGCAAATGGTGTCGCGTTTGCGCGGTATGTTCGCTTTCGCTATTTGGGACGTGCCGACGCAGACCCTGTTTCTGGCGCGCGACAGGTTTGGGAAAAAACCCCTATTCTACCACGACGGACCCGGCGCATTTCTATTTGGATCAGAGATCAAATCCATGTTGCAATGGCCCGGCTTTGTGCGCGAGGCTGACTATGAAGTCATCCACGATTATCTGACATTCCACTACTGCGTTGGCGAACGCTCTGCGTTTCGCGGCGTGCATAAGCTCCCGCCCGCCCATACGCTGATGCTAACGCCGGGTAAGGCGCCGGTTATCGAGCGTTACTGGAGCCTTGCCACAGTTTCAGACCACCATTTGAACACCCCATTAGAGGAGCTTTGTGAGGAGCTGATTGAACGCCTTGATGATGCCATTCAATGCCGGATGATCGCTGACGTACCTCTGGGCGCATTTCTTTCCGGCGGGGTAGATTCATCTGCGGTTGTGGCGCGAATGGCCAAATTTTCAAGCCAGCCGGTTAAAACATTTTCGGTTGGTTTTGACATCGAAGGCTTTGATGAGACGCCGTTCGCGCGGACCGTAGCCGAGCAATATGCGACAGATCACCACAGCTTCATCATGGACTATGATCTGATCTCCGAATTGCCGAAACTGATTTGGCATTACGGCGAACCTTATGCTGACAGCTCTGCGCTCGTGACCTTCGCTCTGTCCCGTGAAATCCGAAAACATGTGACAGTGGCATTGACGGGAGATGGCGGCGATGAGACTTTTCTCGGATATAGCCGGTACTTACGCTTCCGTGATTTTGTTGGTCGATGGCGCGAAGGAGTCCGGCCTCGACTGCCCTACGACTCGCTGACGCCAGGAGACCCGATGGTTCACCTCCGTGAGCATTATGGGCGCTGGATCGGCTCATTCCGGGAAGAGCATAAGCATATAGGTTATGGTCCGGCGCTGGCACCTTATTTGCTGCAGCCGTCAATAGATTTACTTGGCATGAGTCTTGAACAGGCGCAGACTGGTGATGCGATGGACGCGGCGGCTCGGCTCGAAGTCAACACCTACTTGCCTGACGACCTCAATGTGAAAGCAGACATCGCGACGATGGCGGCCTCGCTCGAGGGTCGATCACCATTCCTCGATCATCGGTTGGCCGATTGGGCAGCGAGCCTGCCTCAACACAAGCGTGTGTTTGAGCGCAACGGCGCGACCGAAACCAAAGCGCTACTCAAACTGGCGCTTGAGCCTCACTTGCCAAAGGAGATACTTTACCGGCGCAAGCAAGGTTTTTCCGTCCCTGTGCGCCACTGGATGCGAAATGAGATCCGGGACTTCATGGTGGACACGTTGACCAGCCAGCGATTCCGTTCGCGTGGCTTGGTCAACCATCACTTTGTATCACGCATGCTTGATCTTCACCTCAGTGAAAAGGAGGATCATGGCCACCGTCTCTGGACGCTTTTGTGTTTGGAATTGTGGTTCCAAACCTTCATTGACACTAACGCCAGCAGCGCGCTTTCGCTTGATGTCATGAGCAGTCCGCCAGAGATGAGGCTTGCAGGATGACAGCGGCCCAGCAACGGTCGACGTCAACAACCAGTAGCGGGCTAACGGCATCTGGCCGGTGGTTGAACGACAAGACTCAGGCCTTGATTGCGGCAGCACGGGCTTCTGATTCCGCGCTGTTCTTCCAGATAGCTGAACAGGTGGCCGCCAAGACGCTGGACGCCGGGCAAGTCTTTGGCATCGCCAGCGATTATGCGGCCCAGCGCCATCAATGGGAAAAGGCCGTCTATTTCGCAACACTCCAGCGGCAAGCGTCTCCCAGTGATACACGCAAGGGAACCCATCTCGTCAGAATGCTGCAGAAGGCGCGCGCTCCGGATTTGGCGAGAATTGTTGCCGAACAGATGCTGCGAGAATCGCCAGACGCGGTGGAGCGATCAAGCTTGTTGATTGAGCTGTCCGCTGAGTCTGGTGATTTCGAGCGGCTGAAGAATGACGTTGCGTCTGTTTTGAAAAATCCAGCTTCGGCAAATCCCGGTGTCTACGAAACCATTGCGCAACTCCTCATCAATGCGCGCGCCCTTGATATCGCGGGTGATGTTTTGCTTGAAGCTGCCAAATTGTTCGGGCCTTCAGCAAACCTTGCAAGACAGCGCGCGATGCTCGCGTTCCGGTGCGGCGACCTCGACGATGCCGAAAAACGATTCCAACAACTTGCCGATGCGGACGCTAATGTCGCGCGCACGGCAATGGTCATGCGCGCTCGGATCGCCATTGAACGCGGCGATTCGGATCAAGCAGAGTTGCTCTTCACTGACATTCTCACCCAAGAGCCAACAAACACCGACGCGATTCAATATGTCGTCCGCCACAAAATCAGGCGCGGGGCACTAACCGAAGCCGAAGCCGCCCTAAGCCACTACAAAAATGCAGCGGGCGACGACGCCACCTCACTTTGGCTTGAGGCAATTATATCGGTGGCGCAACGTGATCTTGTAACGGCCTTCGCCATGGGTGCGCGGGCTTTGATGCGGTTCCCAAATGATCCACGACTGGCGCTACGTATCTCGGATTTGCACGCGGACAACGGCGATTGGCAGACTGCAAGCCAACTTATCGACAAGGCGCTCGACAAATTCCCAGAGGATTTTGCGCTCCTCGGTCGCAAGCTTAGAGCGGCGGAAATATTAGGTTCGCCGCTCGAAGGCCGTTTAGAGGTGACTGAAAAGGCATTGCTACTCAACAACACCGATGAGAATATGCTCAGAACAAAGGCAAACTTGCTCGGGCGAATGGGTGATCGTACGGGCGCGGTCGCAACGGCGCAATACGCTCTTCAGTTTCACCCCAAGCAGTTACTACTTTGGCGAATTTCCATCGCCGGGCTGATCAATCTTTCTGAACGTGAGGCAGCCGATGCTCAAATTGAGAGCGCGCGCGCCGTATTTTCTGCAGACTCAACAGCTGATCGCGTCGCGCTTGCGGAAATTCTGGAAGTCGGGGAGCGACCAGAACAAGCGCTGGGCATCGCCAAGTCAATCGTCGAAACTGAACCAGACAACGAACAAGCCCACTTGATAGCAGCGCGCATTACGACGTCGACCGGGCACTACCGCGATGCCTTGCCGCATCTTTCAGTACTGCAAGCGCGTGCTGTCCGCTCTGGGCCAGACGTGAATTTGCGCGCACGAGTCGCATCAGCAATCCGCTATGTCGACGACTGGCCTCTGGTGGATGCGCCACAGGATATTTTCCCAGATGCGATCATCGCCCGCATTGCCAATAATGCTCCGATCCATCCGTGGCACGAGTGTAACCCCCTGATCATACATGTCACAGCCAGCATGGGGGCAGGCGGGGCCGAACGCCAGGTCGCGCTTACCCTGCGTGGTCAGGCGGCAAGGCGCGCAACGGGCGGCATGGAACCAATCCTCATCGCGGGTGACCTCAATCCAGTGACCTCACGAGATTTTTTCATGCCGGGAGTCTTGGCAGCTGGCGTAGAAACGGTTGACCTGTCGAATGAACGCGCGAAGGGCAGCATCCGAGACTTCGTCGCCAATGATCCCATGCAACGGCAAAACATTGCGATACTTTCCGCTCTTCCGCCTGAAATGGGCGCAATCGCCTTGCCGCTCTACGTCGAGCTTGTCCGCCGCCAACCACGCGTCGTCCATTTGTGGCAGGATACGACCGCGATTGCCGGTGCCATGGCGGCCTGTTTTGCGGGTGTCCCTAGGATCGTGCTTGGAACGCGGAGCACAAAGCCCGTCGAACGACAGCGCTTACGTCCTTGGCTTTCAAACGGTTACCATGCGTTGCTGAAGCGGCCCGGTGTCGTGATGATCAACAATTCACATAATGGCGCTCGGGATTATGAAGGATGGCTTGATCTCGCCGCGGGAACGATCACCCCAATTTACAACGGGTATGAATTTGAAGACATGCGCAAGAATGTGACACCGAAACACACACTCGCAATCAAGAGCCTTATAAACGCGCGGCCCTCCGATCCTGTCTTTGGGGGCGTCATGCGGCTTTCGTTTGAGAAGCGCCCAGAGCTCTGGACCGCGACCGCGATCGAGCTGTCGAAGCAGATACCACAGTTGAAGTCAGTTCTGGTTGGCGACGGACCGATGCGCGATCAGCTCCAAGCAATGATTGCCAGTGAAGGCCTCACTGACCGCATCCTTCTGGTTGGGCGCCAATCTCCGGTGGAGCCCTGGATGAGTGCAATGACGCTGTTGTTCTTGTCTTCGTTGACAGAGGGGCTACCGAACGTGCTCATTGAGGCACAAGCGCTCGGCGTTCCCGTCGCGTCGATGAGGATTGGAGGGGCACCCGAGACAATGGTTGAAGGCAAGACCGGGCTGTTGTTCGATCAGCCATCGCCGTTGGACCTTGCTGGAAAAATCGCTCCATTGCTGCTCGACGGCGCGCTGCGCGGTCAGTTGGAAGACGCAGCGAAGCGCTGGACAGAAGCCCAGTTTTCGGCGTCCCGGATGCTTGACAGTTTGGATGAACTTTATTCGGCAGGACAGGGGCAGCAATCGTGAACGCCTTTCTGGAAGCCTTACGCTGGAATCTGGAGACTAAGGCCGATACGTTATTCTGCCGTCAGATTTCTGCGGTAGGCGAGGTGACAATCTCATGGCGAGAATTGGCCGAGGCGATGGGCCGCTTTGGCGGCGCCTATCGCGCGTTAGACCCTGGCATTGGCGGACAAATACTCATCTTTCTGCGCCACGTCCCAGACCTCTACGGCAGTTTTTTTGGCGCAATGGCGAGTGGCTTTACGCCTGCGTTTTTGCCATGCGCGTCTCCGCGACAGGACCAAAAAATTTATTGGGGCTCTCACCAAGAGTTGCTTTCAAAGGTAAAGCCCGTTGCCATTGTCACTGATTCTGATGTGCTCGCTGAAATGCAATCTGGCGGGCTGTCGCTAGAGGGTATTCCCGTGATATTGGCGGACACGCTTTGTGCGAGTGAACTAACATTTGCCGATGTTCCAGAAACCGCCATCGGTTTACTCCAGCATAGCTCAGGCACAACAGGATTAAAAAAAGGTGTCGCGCTTAGCTACAAATCAATAGTCGCCCAACTCGAAAGCTATGCCGCTTCGATCGACCTTAGCCAAAACGACGTGATCGTGTCGTGGCTGCCTCTTTATCACGATATGGGTCTGATCGCATGCATGGTCATGCCTGCATATTTTGGTGTTCCGGTCGTCCATATTGACCCATTCTGGTGGGTTGGCCGCCCTGCTTCGCTCTTAGATGCTATTGTCGGTTGTGGTGGCACTTTGTGCTGGCTGCCAAACTTCGCATTTGAACATCTATCTTCCACGGTCGGGCGCAGCGCCGCCAACTATGATCTGTCAGGCGTCCGCGCCTTTATCAATTGTTCCGAACCGGTCAAAGCAGCGACCTTTGAGAAGTTCGCTGCGGCCTTCGCACCCTCCGGTGTGACGGCGAACCAACTGCAATGTTGTTACGCGATGGCAGAAACAGTGTTTGCGATCAGCCAAACAGAGTTGGGAATTGCCCCGGCGCAAATTCGCGTTTCCACTGCTTCGTTAGAGCGGGGTCAGATTCCACAATTGTCCGCCACTGGCGTGTTATTACTCGAGACTGGCACCCCTATCGTCGGCATCACTGTCGAAACAGTTGACGAAAGCCGCAACCTTTTGCCACTTGGGACTGTTGGTGAGATCCGGATCAGTGGTGATTTTATTTTCACGTCATACAATTGTGATCCAGATACGACTGCTGGCAGATTGACCGATGGTTACTATTATTCGCGTGATATTGGCTTCCTCCGTGATGGGAAGCTCTATGTGCTGGGTCGCAACGATGACCTCATCATCATCAATGGACGCAACTTATACGCGCACGAGATAGAATCTTCTATGGCGGCCATCACGGGGTTGAAACCTGGGCGTGCGGTCGCAATAGCGGTATTTGATGAGCGCGTTGGTAGCTCCACTCTGGTGGTGCTGGCAGAATGCGTCACAGGTGCGGAAAATAAGCAGGACATAAAGCGGGATATCACCAACCAGATCCTCTCAACGTTTGAGGTGACACCACGAGCAATCGAAATCCTGCGGGAAGGTCAACTCATCAAGACAACGAGTGGAAAGATCAGTAGGTCAGAAAACCTGAAACGCTATCTCGAACGGACTTCAGGGGAAGCCAACATATGATTGAACAAGATGTCATTGATGCATTGCAAAAAGCAATAAGTGATGAATGCGGCGCAAATGCCCACGTCGAGCGGACGACGACGGCACTCGAAATCCCGGGCTGGGATTCGTTGGCACATGTGCGAATTATGATGAATTTGGAAGCTCGGCTGGGCACAGAGATTGATATCGACAAGACCTATCGTGCCGCGACAATTGGTGACCTGATCAACCTCATCGTCAGCACCCATGGTGAAGTCGATGTTGATCGCTGAAATCCGGCACAACGACGCGCTGCGGCGCATCGGGATCGTGGGCAGTTGTCGGCTGCACGACCCTTTGAAGGCAGCAATTCTGAATGCGGGCGGTAAGTTTGTCTGGTCCGCGCACAACGCCTTCACCCACTCGCCTCAAGAAGCGCTCCAGCATTTCAATTTTTGCAGCGGTCGCATGGACATCCCGGACGTCTTCGCGCCCTTCATATTGCGCCAGGATCACACCCCTGCACTTCCCGATACGCTGCCTGAATTGATCGCATCATGTGACACGCTCGCAATAGAAATTTCGAGCTTTGATACACTGGGTTGCGGCGGATATTTTTTCAACCAGGATTATTTCGCGCAAACCTTCGTGCGGGGTAAAGGCTTGGCTCTTCTTGAATGGTTTCGCAATATCGGTGCCGTCGTGCCGCCACATGATATTGTCGCAGCGGCCGAAGCAGGCCTAGCAGAAGCCGGAATATCGCTTACTCCTGCCAGGCGTGAATTACTGAAAACACTTCGCAGAATGCCCTATAATGAGCAGCAATCGACCGATGCGCTCCGCGTGATCGCTGGTATGGCAGAAAATATCCTACTGGTGCCAATTTTCAATTTGGCGGATGGGCCAAAGCATCTTCAAGAAGCAAGGGCAGACGTTAGCCGACACCTCAAACACGCCGCGACACAGGTTGATGCAGACTTTGCAGATCCATCCGCGATTATCGCCAATTTTCCACGTGAAATAGTCCTCGAAGGGGGCGGCGCTGATGTGTTTCACCTCGCTCCAGGTTTTTTGTTGACGATCGGAATTTCACTTCTAGATAAATTACTTACCGGTAAATCAGCGCGTTTGATCATCCCGACGACAACCGCAACAGATCCGAGTGAACGACTGCTACCAGGAACGTGACAACCATGGATTTTATCGATCAAGCGTTTAAACTCTCGTTGCAAGAGCTTCCGCCTCTCGCAGGATTGATCGAAAAGGCGCCGTCACCTTCAGCCACAGAAGCCCTTGCTGCGTTGAAGTATCGGCTCGGCGAAAGGGAGGAAGCCAAAAAGCTGTTTGATGACCTGCCTAAGAAGCATATTTATGATGTGCGGACGCTGGTTCTGCGCATGAGATTGGCATTTTCTGGCGGAAATTCGGAAGTAGCGTTGGCGCTCGCGCGCTTGATACTTGATCAAAACACTGACAATCAAGAAGCTCTCAGAACTGCTGGACGGATTTGCAATACGGACCAAAAATTTGACAATGCAGATCGGTTTTGGCGTCAGCTGGCAGAAGTAGCACCTGACGATGGCGAAGCTGCCTTGCAAGTCGCTCGCATCGCGGCACGGCGCGGGATTTGGGAAACGGTGGCACTTTACGCAGAGCTTGCTCAAGCTGCCAAGCCCGATGCATTGGAGCCGATGAGGTTGAGACTTGATGCTGCATTAAAGTCTCCTGATCCTGAAGTGGTGATCAGAGACGTGTTGCCGCATGTGTTCGTTCATGATCAAGACGTCGGTGCGCGCTTCGTCAAAATAATTTTCGGCAGAGACACTGGCATTCGCTACGCAGATTTGGTGGGCAAAATGCGGTCTGCTTATGGCGAACATCAAGAACTAGCCGAGCTCGCACAAGATGCTGCCAAACGTTGGATCGTTGCGGGACAATCTGCCGAAATGGCACACCGTGATAGCCACGCCGCCAGTTTCTATACCGCCGCGCTCGCTATCGCGCCCGAACTTGACCAATCGACTGATGGGCTGAAGCGATTGACGCGGAGCGTCTTGATAGAAATGCGTGATGCTCAAAAGGAGGGTCGCAACAATGAAGCGAACGAAATTGCCCAGAAGTTGCAGCAGCTTGATCCAAAAAACATCGAAGCAGCATTTTTCAGAGGGCGGCACCTCCTCGCCAATGATCCCGCTTCCGCTATCGCGCATTTTCAATTTTGTGTTCTTCAAGAACCCGACAATGGGTGGTATCGTCTCAATCTGGCGCGGGCGCAAGGGCGCGCAGATTTGCTTCTCGAGGCCTATGATGCATTTGGCGACGTCCTCAAATGCGACTGCATCCCAGCGTATCTTCAAGAAGCTGAAGCGCAGCGCAGCCAGATCGCGAAAGCGTTGATGCGCCAAGGTTCGGCGGCATTTAGTGAAGCAGATTTCCCGCGCGCGCTCGCAATATTCGGCAAATGCTGTGAATTTGATGAATTCAAAGATCGGGCTGAAAAAATGCTTGCTGCGGCGAGGAGATCCATGCTCTTGCAAGTCAAGGCGCTATACGCGGCTGAAGATCCAGAAACGGTCACGGTGGGAAGAGCCCTAGCAGATGCTTGGCCCGATAACGTCCAGGTCTGGCAGATGCTGGCGCGAACGCTGATGAACCGTCGACTGCATGCTGAAGCGATAGACGCTTGGAGTGAACTAACCAAATTATCTCCACAGGATGCTCACTATCATCTGCAAGTGGCACGTTGTTGTGGCTGGCTAAATCGATCAGCCGAGGGCGTTCTGGCGGCGCAGCGCGCGCTAGATCTCGATCCAGCGCTTCAAGAGGCGCATGATTTAGTGGCGCGTTTGGGGCTCAAAGGAGTGTCGGCATGACAACTATCGCCAAAGCTCAAAAGGAAACCACGTCAGCCCAGACTGACCAGACCGCACTTGATTCCGTTCCAAATAGCCCTGCGGTGCAAAGTGCAAAAGAGCTATCTGATACGCTGGCTTCTTTGGCAAAAGATGGCCGACATGACGAAGCGGGTGCCGTCGCTGCACAACTCCTTGGCCTCAGACCTGGTCACCGAAGGGCGCTGAGGGCGCTGTTTCGCAGTCCGCAACCCGGGATCGATTTGTTGGCGGCCTGGTTGGTATTGAGCAGTGCTGAACCAAACGACGATGAAGCTCACGCAAAGATCTCCCGGCTTCACTATGCTGCCGGTGATCTGAGTGCTGCATTTGGTTCGGCACAGGCTGCAATAAGGCTCAACCCGGAGAATGTAGATGCACTTGAAATAAAGCTGCGCGCTTTGATTCAACAGGAAAGCTGTGCCTCAATCGCTGCCGCTTGGCGGGACTTGTATCTTGTCTCTGATCGACGTGCGATCACCACCTTGAAGCGCGGCGTTGCCGATAAACAATCGAGCAATGACATGCGCGCGGCCCTTTTTGGTGCTGCTAAATCTCATTCAGCGTTAGACGAAGAAGACGCAGACCAGATGGATCATTTGCGCGCGTTGTGCCTGGCAAGCGCATATGCAGCTGAGGTCAGCGGAAAAAGAGTTGACGCGGCAACGCATTTTCTGCGGCTAACGTGGATCGATCCTGCAGAATCTGAATTTTCAGCGGGTCTGGAAAGAACGCAACGCAAGCTTTCGGAATTGATTGAGCGAGCGGCCAAACCTACGAAAGACAGCGCAGCAGCTGCGGCGGTTTTGATCAGGATTAATCCGCATGATTTGGATGCACACGGCCATGTGATAGCGTCCGCCACAGCGAACGGCGAATGGCATCTGGCGGCTCAGTCATGGAAAGCATATTTTGCCGCGGGAGGGCAGCAATCCATCGACAATCTGGTTTCGGAGCTTGAGGCACTGGCCCGCAGCGGAGATGTGGCTGAATGCGTAGGGTTATGGCAGCAACTGCGGGAAAATCACACTGACGGACTCGCTGAAAAGTTGACGCAGGTCCAGGCATTTCTGTACGCCCATTGCAGCGCATCATTCATGGCAGCAATGGACATGCTACACTGGCGGAATGCGCGGACAGCCCTTGAAAACGCCGCGCTTTTTGAAGCGCCCGACGCGGCCGTTGATCGTATGCGAAACCAATTTCTCTCCGCGGCCAACAAAGCAACCAAAGAAATCCCCGAGGATGACGTTTCCGCTAAACTCGAGCTTCTGCGCCATCAACATGCGGTGGGGCCAGGGAACGTGTCAGTCGCGATCCGGCTTGGACGAAACTTAATGCGCGAACGACACTATCCTGAAGCACTGGCCGTCTGGATGACCGTCGCCGACCTCAAGCCTGATGAAATAGAGCCATGGTTGCAACTGGCGCGCTGCTCGCGAAAGACTGGTAACATTGATCAAGCAGCAGGGTTTGCGCGCAAAGTGACAGCCCTTGAACCAGGGCATCCGGAAGCTGAGGCCGTTGCCGAAGAATTCGCCGCACTTACGGCGAATAGTTAGAAGATTGGCGCGCGTTATTTCCTGCGCTCGTCATCGAGGACAATATGAACGCTAAATTGCAGGGAAATGACATTTCTGCCGCACTGCAAAAGCGCGGTGTGAAACGTCTTGCCTATTTTCATACTGACCATTTCGAGCCGTGGCGATCAGTGCCGGGCCGACCAGCCGATCTCGCGCGTGCGGTAGATGATGTTGAGCAATTTGCGCGCTGCTGCGAGAAACTCGAGTTTGCGCGGCGTTCGAGCCTGTTCGTCAAATCCAACGTCAACTTCGCGGTTGACGATGAATGCGATCTGCACCGCGTCTCGCCTGAAGACAGGTTGGGGTTTGTGCCGCGAAACGCCGCAAACCGTGCGCTTGGTAAGGCAATGCTCGCGCCCGTCGTCGATCTCGGGATGGAGCTACAGGTCCATATTCATCACGAGAACTTTGTTTGGAACGGCACCCTCAAAGATCCAGCGACGCGCGACTATCTTGCCACACCGCTCGGCAAGGCGCTTGGGCCAGCCCGACTCGAACTGGCGGTTCGACTAGCCCTTGAAATGCTGCGTGAAGATGCGGGAATAGCACTCGACCGCTGGTTCTTCATCCATGGTCACTGGGCACTAAACGGATCAGACCCAGGCGAGTGTACCGTCGTTCGCGAGATTGAGCTGCTTATGCGCAATGGCTGTCTCGGCGATTTCACTCAACCGGCCGGAAGACCACATGTCGATTCCAGGATTGGCGAGCCTTACCTCGTAAAACCTGTTGCACGGGCAAAGGGTTACGATAGTGAAGAGGCTCAACCCATCGCCGCTGCGGGCGCAAACGCAGACGACCGGTTTTTTCTGTGGGCAACAATGCTGCCGCACACCAGCGCGTCAATCGACATTTATTCCAAGTCGGTCGCAAAACGGACTGAACAACCGGCGCAATTGGGGGCGGCACAAGCCGAAAATGGGGTTCTGATCGACGGAACGCTCTACGTGAAAACACACGGCCATTCGATGGCGCCGGCGTATTGGGAGGAGGGAGGCATTCCGTTTCCGCATGCCCATCCAGCAATTCAACGCGAGCTTGGTTTGATGTTTGAAGCCGCCGATTCAGCGAATGTTGACGTGGCGTTTTTGAGCTGCTCCGAAGTCTATGACGAAATACTGGCGGCAGAGGCGCCTCCACCGGAAGATTTGGTAACGTTCTGGAAGATCAATCGTTGCGATCCGATGGCCGATCAAGGCGTGACGATAGTCCATCTGGATAGCTCTGACACAATCGTTGATGCGCCACCACTCCCCTTTCGCATGCCGCGATTGGCGGCTCCCGGCCCAGCCATCCCTACAGCACAAGAACTCGATGATGCGTTGCCGAGTATTGCCTCATTGGAAAATCAGATCGACACCGGTGCCGAGCTTAGTGACGGAAATCAGCATTTGAGCGACCAGTTGGAAAAGAGCGCATCACTGGTCAATCGATTGTCTTCGTCGGTTGCCTGCGCGCTGATAGATTCCGGCGACGCGGAGCGCCACGGCATCACAGGATTCTATGCAACGAGGGCACGCGAGGTGGCGATTTTACAGAGATCCGAACAGACTTTGGCGAAGGAAATATTACAACGTTTTGGCACAAGCGCAGATGTTTGGGAAATTGGTTGCGGGCTAGGTGTCCTCACAACCTTGCTTGCAGGCAACGGCGTTAACGCAATTGGACTCGACCGTAATCCGGGGCGATTAATGGTTGCGGCGGATATCGCCAGCAGCTTCGGCGCGGAAAATATTGAGCATCATAAAATGCCGCGCTTCATTGAGGGCATTTTCCCAAAGGTAGTTGACGGTGAAAAGGGACTATCCAGCTCAGTCGCTCTCGTGACAAATCTACTGGGAAG
>JBJOLA010000165.1:0-3415 GCA_046045815.1 Pseudomonadota bacterium | reverse complement strand
GCGGAAGTGGCGGAGAAGCTTTGTCCGCGTTTCGGGATGAGCGCGGCAGAGACAGAGACTGTCGCTTGGCTGGTCCGCTGGCATTTGAAAATGTCTGACACGGCGTTCAAGCGTGATCTGTCGGACTATAAAACGATCCAGGATTATACCGATCTGGTGCAATCGCCCGAACGGCTGCGGCTGTTGCTGGTGCTGACGGTGGTGGATATCCGCGCGGTCGGCCCCGGCGTGTGGAACAGCTGGAAACGGCAATTGCTGACGGACCTGTTCACCGCAGCCGAAGAAGTGCTGCGGCTTGGCCATAAGGAAACCGGGCGGAAAGAACGGGTGGCGGCCAAGCAGGACATGCTCCAGACGGCGCTCGGCTGGCCAGCAGCCAAATTCGATCCAGTGCGCAAACGCCTGCCCGAAGCCTATTGGATTGCCGAGCCCGATGATATCCTTGAGAGCAATGCGCGCCTTGTCGACAGTGCGGGCGATTCCAACCTGTCGATTGCGGCGCAGGTCTATCCGGCGCGCGGGGCGACTTTGGTCACGGTTTATGCCGCCGATCATCCGGGATTGTTCTTCCGGGTGGCGGGCGCGATCCATCTGGCGGGCGGATCGATCATCGACGCGCGCATCCACACGACGCGCGACGGGATGGCGCTCGACAATTTCCTCATCCAGGATCCGTTCGGCCAACCATTTGACGAACCGGCGCGCCTCAAAAAGATCGAACTGGCGATCGAGGATGCGCTGGCCAATCGCCACAAGCTGACCGAACGCCTTGCCGCCCGTCCGCTGCCCCGCACCCGGGCCGAAGCTTTCTCGATTGCCCCGGTCGTGCTGATCGATAACCGCGCATCGAACCGTTACACCGTGATCGAGGTCAACGCGCTGGACCGGCCTGCCTTGCTCAACGCGCTGGCCTATTCGCTGTTCCAATCGCGCACGACAATCCACAGCGCCCACATCGCCACCTACGGGGAACGCGCGGTCGATACATTTTACGTGACCGATCTGACCGGGGACAAGATCATCTCCCCTGCCCGGCTCAAGACGCTTGAGGATAGTTTGCTCGCGGCGGCGGCGGGTGCCGTTGCCGATGTCAAAGCAAAAGCCGCTTGAAATGCCCTAGGATGCTTCCTAGAGGGGGTCTGGCGGCTTTTAGGTAGGATGGTGCCAAAACCATTCCCAACAGGTGTCAGCGCCCGTTTTGACGGCCTCCGCATTCCCTAACCCTTCACCCCCGCCACATAAGCATCAATCGCGGTCGCCAGCACGGTGAGTGGCACGCCGCCGGTCTTGACCACGGCATCGTTGAACCCGGCGAGATCAAACTTGGCCCCGAGGGCGGCCTTCGCCCGGTCACGCTGGGCCAATATCTCATTATGGCCCATCTTATACCCGCAGGCTTGCCCGGGTGAGACGCAGTAGCGGTCCGTCTCGCTGGTCATCGCATTTTCGCCCTTGCCAGTTTCGGTGGTTAGGAAACGGATCGATTGTTCGCGGGTCCAGCCCATTGCGTGGAGGCCGGTATCGACGACCAAGCGGCAGGCGCGGAATTGCTGCGCCTGTAGATAGCCGATCTGGCTCAAGGGATCATTGGCATAGAGGCCCGCCTCATCACAGCTTTGCTCCGCATACAGCGCCCAGCCTTCGATGAAAGCGTTGAAGCCCATCAGCGAGGAGATGAGGGGAATCTCCTTATGATGTTCGGCAAGGTAAGCCCCCTGCCACGTATGGCCGGGCACACCTTCGTGCGCGGTGAGTGTCGCGATCTGATACTTGGGCCACAAGCTCGTTGATTTGAGGTTGATATAATAGATTGCGGGGCGCGAACCGTCGAGCGAGGCAAAGTTCATATAGCCGAGCGAGGCGCCATCCTGAATATCGGGCGGCACCCGCTTGATCACCAGCGGCGCCTTGAGGCCAAGGTGAGACATGCCCGGCAAAAGCTTGCGGATCGCGGCCACCCGGTCATTGCAGTACGCGATGAGATCGGCCCTTCCCTGATCCGTGTCGGGGTAGAGCATCCGAGGGTCTTTATTGAGCGCCTGCACTCGTTCGCCCACGCTGCCCTGCGTCATGCCTTGCGCCTTCAGGATTGTGTCCATCCGCGCCTGAATCGCCTTATTCTGTTCAAGGCCGAGCGCGTGGATTTCCGCCGGACTCTTGGTGGTCGTCGTGCCCAGACGCAGCGCCCAGGCATAATAAGCGTCACCGTCGGGCAAGCGCCCTACCCCCGCCGTGTCCGGTGCGCTGGCCGTCGCCTTTGTGAAGGCGGCGATTTGGCGGTCAAGCGCGGGGTAGACCAAAGTCTCGACCATCTTCGTCGCGCGAGCCTCCCAATTGCCCTTGATCCCCATTTTCTGGGTGCGCTCGGCAATCGACGTCACCAACTTCTGCGTGGCTGCGCTCGTTTTACGGTAGTCGATAAGCTGGCCAAGCGCAGTCTTGGCGACAAAGCTGGGCGGCATCACGCCGCTGCCCGCATCTCGGGCGATCCGGGCGCTTTCCTGATCAAGCTGCCGTGCCATGCCCGCGACTCGCGCGAGATAGGCTTCGGCATCGGCAGCTGATTTTATTTGATGCTGCGAATCGAGGAATTCAGGAATGCTGGTGATTGCGCCGTCCTGCTGCGTCACCGGATAAGGGTGCGCGCCGCCAAAAAAGCCGCTCCCGCCGCCGCCTTGGGGAAATTTGAGGCCGTCAACACCTTGCTGCGCGGCATAGCGGACGGTGTCATACCGAATCTGATCAGCAGCGTTGAGTTTTGCCCGGTCAACCGTCGCGAGTCGGGAAAGCATTGATTTAACCTGCCCGCCCCATTTGGCCTCCCCGGCGGGTGAGATATCCCCCAGCTTTGATTTGAGCGCGAGGTTGGCACCAAAATCCAGCCCGAGCGAGGTCGCGGTTTCAGGCGAAAGCTGGAGTATCTCATTGGCAAATTGGCCGAGCATCGCTGAAAAGCGCGTGACCGGCACCGGCTTCCCTGGGGCGGCGGCTTGAACTGCAGCGGGAAGCGCGGAAAGCGTTGTCGCGGACAGGATCGTCTTGATCATGTCACGGCGTTCGAACAGGGCGAATGGCATCGTCATCATAACCTCATGTGAAGTGGCGCTGGCGATGTTATGCGAGCACGTTCAAGCGCTGGCAATCACGATTTGAACGTCCTGCTTTAAACCCGCGTGATCCAGTCGCTGACGAGTCCCACGGCCTGCCCCAGCAGATCGGGCCGCTCGATATAATAATGATCGGCCCCCGCCACATCGTGATATTCCTTGCGATCATGGCCAACCGCATCAAACAGCCGCCGCGCGTGGCTGGGGGTGCAGGCAAGGTCGGCGCTATTGTTGATCACCAGCACCGGGCACGAAATCCGCGCGGCATTGCCAAGGCCGGTGGCGTTGGTCGTGTCATAGCCCCACTG
>JBJOLA010000036.1:0-17670 GCA_046045815.1 Pseudomonadota bacterium | reverse complement strand
CGGGCAACGCGTCGCAAGATCACCACCGACTTTGCCGAGCAACACTTGGTCAAGCCCCAACTGCGTCACAAGGTCAGCCAACTCGCTGCCGCCGTTGGGTGGGCCCAACATGACAACGCGGCCCATTCGTTTTGGGCTGTGCCGTTCCAGAAAGGATCGCACCACCAATCCGCCGAGCGAATGGGTAACGAAGTGGAGCGGGCCGCTGATCGTTTCCGCAAACACGTTGATATCGGGTGCCAACCCATCGGCAAGCTCAGGCAGTATATGTTTGCGCGAGGGATAGCTCAGCCGCAGCGTGTCATATCCCGCTTGCTTGAGCGCATGATCGATATAGGCCATCGTCGCCCGGTTGCTCCCCAACCCGTGGAGAAGGACGACGCCTGCGCTTGGCAACGGGTCAGCGCTGCCTGCCGAGTTGGATCCTAACATCTGGGCGAATAGCTCACAGAACGCGGTGGTCTGAAATCAGTGCCCGCACCGCAAGCACTAGGACTTGGGGGAGGACGAACTGCGCGACAGAAAGGGCACAGATTGCGATTGCAACACGGCGAGCGGCCCTGCCTTTGATCCATTTTTGGCGCGAAATCGGCATCCGCTCGCGGGTCCAAACCCAATATGTAAATGTCATCAGCGCGCCGTTTATCCATGCCCAAGCAAACAAAAGATCAGCCCGAAGAAATTCCGGCAATGCCCAGCCTGAAACTACAGTCGCTACCCACAGCGCGACGAAGCAAAAAATGAGCACAATCGGAACGACCCAGACGCCGAAAAGCATATGCGCCTTCAAATCGGCCCAATCAAACTCACGCTGATCTGAAGAATCAACGTTGGAAGGTTGATCGTCGGGCGCTGGCTTAAAAGGTGCGCTCACCCCTCAGTCTTGACCTTCGCTTTCCCGCCCTTTTTGCCCTTTTTCGGGGCAGCCGCGACGATTTCGAAGGTCAGCGCGCCGTCTTTGAGATGCACCGAGACTTCGCCGCCGTGGACGAGTTTGCCGAAGAGGAGTTCCTCCGCCAAGGGTTGCTTGATCTTTTCCTGGATGAGCCGCGACATTGGCCGCGCGCCGTAGAGTTTGTCATAACCGCGTTCGGTGAGCCAGGCTTTGGCATCATCATCCAGCTTGATGTGAACATCGCGGTCGGCCAATTGCAGTTCGAGTTCGAGGATGAATTTCTCCACCACGCGTGCCACGACTTCGGGCGGCAGATAACCGAACGGCACCACCGCATCCAGACGGTTGCGGAATTCTGGCGTGAACATCTTTTTGACCGCCTCGCCGTCCTCACCCTCACGTGTGAGATTGCCGAAACCAATCGTCTCGCGCGCCATGTCGGAAGCGCCCGCATTGGTCGTCATGATCAGAATGATGTTGCGGAAATCAACAGTTTTACCGTGATGATCGGTCAGCCGCCCGTTATCCATCACCTGGAGCAGGATGTTGAACAAATCAGGATGCGCCTTCTCGATTTCGTCGAGCAGAAGGACGCTATGCGGTTGTTGATCAACAGCATCGGTCAGCAAGCCGCCCTGATCATAGCCGACATAGCCCGGAGGCGCGCCAATCAGTCGGGAAACGCTGTGCCGCTCCATATATTCGCTCATGTCAAAGCGCTGGAGTGGAATGCCCATGATGCTCGCCAGCTGACGCGCAACCTCGGTCTTGCCCACGCCCGTAGGCCCGGTGAACAGGTAGGAGCCAATCGGCTTTTCTGGATCACGCAGACCGGCGCGGCTGAGCTTGATAGCGGACGCCAGTTTCTCAATCGCATCATTCTGACCAAACACCACGCGCTTTAGATCGCCTTCAAGCGACGCCAGTGATGCTTTGTCATCAGTCGACACCGATTTGGGCGGGATGCGCGCCATCGTTGCGATCACCGCCTCAATTTCCTTGGGGGTAATGACCTTCTTGCGCTTATTCTCGGCGACCAGCATCTGCATCGCGCCGACTTCGTCGATCACGTCGATGGCTTTGTCCGGCAGCTTGCGATCGTTGATGTAACGCGCGCTAAGTTCAACCGCCGATTTGATGGCGTCGGGCGTGTAGCGGACCTTATGATGTTCCTCGAACGCCGAGCGCAGACCCGCAAGAATCTTGATCGTATCTTCAATCGAAGGTTCATTGACGTCAATCTTCTGGAAGCGTCGGAGCAGGGCCCGGTCCTTCTCAAAATGATTGCGGAATTCCTTGTAGGTGGTTGATCCGATGCAGCGGATTGTGCCGCCGGAAAGCGCGGGCTTGAGAAGGTTGGACGCATCCATCGCCCCCCCTGAGGTTGCCCCTGCACCGATCACGGTATGAATTTCATCAATGAAAAGGATCGCATCGGGCAGCTTTTCAAGCTCATTCACGACCTGCTTCAGCCGTTCCTCAAAATCGCCCCGGTAGCGTGTGCCGGCAAGCAAAGCGCCCATGTCGAGCGAGTAAATCACCGCAGGGAGCAACACGTCGGGGACGTTACCCTCAATGATTTTGCGCGCCAGCCCTTCGGCAATCGCGGTTTTGCCAACGCCGGGTTCACCCACATAAAGCGGGTTATTCTTGGAACGGCGGCAAAGAATTTGCACCGTGCGGTCCACCTCGGGTCCGCGCCCGATCAGCGGATCAACCTTGCCGCGCTTGGCTTTCTCATTGAGATCCACACAGAATTGTTTGAGCGCGGATTCCTGTTTGCCGCTCTTGCCCTGCTGCTCGGACTTCTTTTCTTCCTTGTCCTCAGGTGGTTTCACATTGCTATTGTCGGGCACTTCGGCACCCTTGCCCACTCCGTGAGAGATAAAGCTCACCGCATCGAGACGGCTCATATCCTGCTGCTGGAGGAAATAGACGGCATAACTTTCGCGTTCCGAGAATAGGGCGACCAGCACGTTGGCGCCGGTCACATCATCGCGGCCTGAGCTTTGCACATGCAGGATCGCCCGCTGCACCACCCGCTGAAATCCGCTGGTGGGAGAGGGATCAGTATTGCCCGCAACTTTGAGCGA
This sequence comes from Pseudomonadota bacterium, assembly GCA_046045815.1. Classification (GTDB taxonomy): domain Bacteria; phylum Pseudomonadota; class Alphaproteobacteria; order Sphingomonadales; family Sphingomonadaceae; genus Aquisediminimonas. The sequence continues at coordinate 14,682 of JBJOLA010000036.1, read as the reverse complement.
TTCGAGTTCGGTATCGAGATAATGTGCCACGGTGCTGCGCAGTTCGCCGGTATCAACGCCGCACGAAACCATGACCTTGGAGGCGTGTTCATCATCGATCAGCGCGAGCAGCAGATGTTCCAGCGTCGCATATTCATGCTTGCGGCTCGACGCGGCGCCCAGCGCATTGTGGAGCGTGGATTCCAGTTCACGGGCAAAAGACGGCATGTTCAGTTCCTTTGCACTCTATGTCGGGTGCAAACGTCCCGACATCAAGCCCTATCGTTTGAATAAGGCATCAGCATTCAATTTATGGTTAACAGCATGTTGCATTTTTGCACGCACCCGGTTGATTTCGGCCTCCAGTATCTGAACACGTTCTTCAAGCTCCGCAACCGATAAGGGATCCAGATCCTGCCGGGTGAGCAGTATCAGAGGGTCGTCTGGGCGACGCGCGAACAATTCGTCCATATCCATGGCCGGAGAAGTTGACCGAATGCGCCGCCAAGTCAATAAGGGGGCGAGATTCAGGGGCCGAAATCGGGGAAAAGTCTATGGCGGCGTTACCAGAAAGCATGATCGCGATTGATCCCGAAGGCGCGGGCGGACCAGAGGTATTACAACCGGTCCGCCGTCCGCTCCCTTCACCCGGCCCCGGTGAAGTGCTGATCAAAGTGGCTGCGGCGGGCGTCAACCGGCCAGATGTGCTGCAACGGCGTGGCATGTATAATCCCCCCGCTGGCACAACGACGGTGCCAGGCCTTGAAATTGCGGGTGTCGTGGCGGCGCTGGGTGAGGGTGTCGACGCGGCGCTGCTCGGCCAATCGCTGTGTGCGCTTGTGGCGGGCGGAGGCTATGCCGAATATTGCGTCGCGCCCGCCGGACAGTGTCTGCCGATCCCGGCATCGCTCTCAATGACCCAGGCCGCCGCCATCCCCGAAACCCTGTTCACCGTGTGGACCAACCTGTTCGAGCGCGCTTATGCCGTGGAGGGTGACACCGTCCTGATCCACGGCGGAACGAGCGGGATTGGCACGATGGCCATCGCATTGGGCAAACTCTTTGGGCTAAAAGTGATCGTCACCTGTGGGTCGGATGAGAAGTGCGCAGCGGCCAAGGCACTCGGCGCGGATCATGCGATCAACTATAAAACACAGGATTTCGTTGACGAGGTGAAGGCAATCACCGGCGGCAAGGGCGTCAACGCCGTGCTCGATATGGTCGGCGGCGATTATGTGCCGCGCAACATCGCATGCATGGCCGAGGACGGACGCCACGTGACGATCGCTGTCCAGCGCGGCGTCAGCGCTGAGGTCAGCATTGGGGCCATCATGGTGAAGCGCCTGACCCTTACCGGATCAACCCTGCGGCCACGGTCGGTCGCGTTCAAAAGCCTCGTGGCCGACGAGATCCACAGGACGGTCTGGCCTTTCGTCGAGACGGGCCAGCTCAAACCCGTGATCGACTGCACATTTCCTCTGGTTGACGCCGCCAAGGCCCATGCCCGGATGGAAGCAGGGGATCATGTTGGGAAGATCGTGTTGGTGATTTGATCTCCCGGAAAGCAGGGAATCCTAAAACATCCCCGGCACCTCCCGCTGGCCGACGGTTGGTACAGCGGGCATGAGCAATTCCCTTGTTCCGCGCAGCGATTGGCTGGTTTGACCGCTTGACGCAATCGGCGCGCAGGCACGGCCCGCCAGGAAATCGAGTGCGGATTTGGTTGAGCTTTCCATTGGATCACCCAAAGGATGGCTTATGTCATCGGCGGCTTGGCATGTATTTGCGACGCTGCTCGCGAGGCCGCTGAAATAGGCGGCATTACCCGCTGCATTTTGCAAGGCAAAGGCAATCACGCGGATACGGTCATCACAGGCGGCCTTGTCGATGGCGATCTGGCCCACCGGTTTACCGTATGTGTTTGTCCCGACCAGCGACATCTGATTGCCGAGATAGGGGATGAACGCATTGATCACGAGCTCGCTCGCCGATGCCGTGCCGCCGGTGCCGATGAACGCGATACGGACGGGTGAAACGGACTGGGGTTGAACCGCGAAGGCATGCTGCGAATTTTCGACAGATTTTGAAGGCCGGAAAGTTGTCTTCGAAAATATGTCTGCCGTCGATCGGTTCCCGCCGAGCAAGTCTCCGAGCAATTCTGCCGTGGATACCAAGCCGCCGCCATTATAGCGGAAATCAATCACAAACTCGGTGATCCCCTGCACTCGGAACTGATCGAAAGCTGTTCGCAGCGCCGGGTTTGCGGTCGATATGAAGGTGCGCAGGTTGAAATAGCCGATCCGGCGCGTGCCATCTGTAATGATCTTGGAGCCGTAGCGGGATGAGACCGGGGTCAATGTATAATCTGTCTTGGTAACGGTAACGTCCCGTGTCCCTGCTGCATTCACCACGCGCAAGGTCCGGGTTGTGCCCGCGGTGGTTGGGCCAATCGCGTTGCTGACGCCCGCTGTCCCTTCGGCAGCGATGATGTCGCTCACCAGTCGCATCGTCGAGGGCGTGGTGCCGATGGCAGTGATTTCGTCCCCCCGATCAACCCCGGCTGCAAGGGCAGGCGCACCCTCAAAGGCTTCGGCGATCAGGACCCGTTTGGCGGTGGCGTCCGATGTCAGGCGCACACCGAACCCGGCGCTCGATCCCGATCCGAAAAATGCATTTTCATCCGCGATGGAAGTGATGAAGGTGAAATAGCGATCCTTTCCGAGGCCACGCGCGGTCGCCGTAAGCGCGTCAATATAGGCATCCACCGTCGCAAAAGGCGTCGGATCAAGCGCGGCGGGCAAAGTTTCGGGGAAAAGATACCATTCGTTGAGGGTCGCGAAGGCGAAGTCTTGACGGTTGCGAAGTGAACATGTGCTGGTGGCACCGCCCGAACTCGATCCGCCGCCAGCCGTTGTCGGTGCGCTGGTCCCACTGTCTCCTCCACAGGCTGCCACTGCAAACCCAAACACCAAAACCATCATGATCAACCAGAAACGCTTCATGACAACACTCCGCCACAATTTTGCGGACGGTATGAAACAGTCTGCGCGCGGAGTCTGTAGCAAAGTTGTGCGCTGCCATGCCCTCCCATATGCTGAGCTTATTCTCTACTGACAGAGGGAAGAACGATGGCTCACAATCTCTATACCCACCCGCTGCATCTTGGCCTCGGCGCCACTGCAATCGTCGAACCCGAATTCACCGGTGCGATGGAATGGTATGAGGGTTATAGCGCGCGTCACGCGACGGACGGGGCCGAAGGTCGGCTGGTGACAATACACAGCTTCACCGAGAGCTGGACGAGCTGGGAAATGCACCCGGCGGGGCATGAGGTCGTGCTGTGCGTCAGCGGTTCCATCACCCTGCATCAGGAAACCCCGGACGGGTCGATTGCGACGGTGACCATCGTACCGGGGGAATATGCGATCAACTTGCCCGGCGTGTGGCATACCGCCGACATTGACGGAGAAGTTACCGCGCTGTTCATCACTGCGGGGATGGGAACCCAGCACCGACCCCGCTGAACGATTTGGTTTGCACACAAAGAAAAGGCCCGCCGACGCGTGTCGGTAGGCCTTGCCTTTGGTTGGGGGAGCAAGCTTTGCTGGATTAACCAGCGAAGACAAAGGCCGAGAGCAGAAACTGCATTCCCAGCGCGATGGCGAAGCTCGCTGACCGGACTACGTTAGTCATGATGAACCTCCTGTTGAACCGAAACGGCCTGTCCGTCTCGATGAGCAATTTATGCTGCAATTGCTAACAAAGTGCAAACAGGTTAAACGCAATCGTAATTGCAGTTTTTGCAATCATCAATCCATAAAGCGCGAAACGGTTTGTCGGAGCAGCGCAAAACTGGCTTGCGGAAAGGCATTCAGGAATCGGGAGAAGCGCTGGTAATCGAGCGAAAGCACGGTGCAATCACCCGTCGCACGAATGGAAGCAGTGCGGGTGGCATTGTGGAACAAGCCGTATTCACCGGTCAGCCCGCCGCGTCGAAGTGTCGCCACGGTTCGCCCGCCCCGTTCATCGATAATGTCGAGGCTTCCCGTCGCGATCAGGAAAACCTCATCTGCAACATCGCCCTTTCGGCAGAGCCAATCACCGGTTGCGAGTATGCGCTCGTCAAACATCGTCGCGAGCAGTCTCAATTCGCCGCGCTCAATCTCGGCGAATGTCTGGCTGAGCAGGAGCAGCTCCACGCGCTTGTCGATCTCCGCGCCGTCCAGTTTCGCAATCTGCAAATTGAAGAAGCGTGACGCCCGCGCCATCTGCGCCCGCCACCGCCGATTTTCGGTAAAGTTGCGCGCTGGCAAGAGCGATGCGTCTGCGCTGATCCGCGCCGCCTCACGCAGGCCGGAAACATAGGCGCCGTGCGCAAAGGCCCACTGGGTGCCGCTGGTCGCTTCACCGGCAAAACTTAGGCTTTTACCGACAGGCTGGGCCAGAATTTCGCAGTCCCGAGGATGCGATCCGGTTGCGATGAAGCTATAGCACCCCAGTGCATGCGGATCGTTTGACCAGTTCGTCCGGGTAAAGCCGATCGGTGCGGGAACATCGCTACCAAATTCAGCGCGTAACATTGATAGGGCGGCGGCGCAGGCTTCATCCTCCGCCAGTGCTTCGAATCGCTGCGCTGCTGGCCCGCCGTAGATCAGCACAAGTTCCGCCTCCCCGTTAAAACTGTAAGGCGTGATCGCAGTCGTTGGTTGATCGCCCGATCCCCCAGCAAGCCCAAAGCTGTAACAACCGGTCGGCCAAAACGGCGCGTCAAAGATCAAACGCGCTTTCGCCAGCGAACCATAACCCAGCCGGTTTATCGCATCGGTTTTGACAGCCGGTAACGGGGGATCAAAGCGCACGTGCCCAGCCTTGAGAACGCCCAGGGGTAACGTCACAATAGCGTGCTTGCCGTGAAAACTGCGCGCACCGCAGACCAGCTCAACCCCTTCCGCCCCGTGGCGCACCTCCGTAACGATGCAACCCAGTTCGATGTCGAGATTTTGTGCCAAGGCGGTGGTGAGTGCGCCAAACCCGTCGAGGCAAAAACTATCTCCGTATCCGTAAACTTCCTGGCCCTCGTCCCAGTGGTAAGCTGAAAGCTGGCCCGGATCAGCGGCACTATCATCGCGTGCCAACAGATTGATATGCCAGCGCGCATAGGCCGCCTCGCGTTCGCCAAGGCCGAGTGTTGCGATGATGTGATCACAAACTTCGGCGATGCTGGCGTCTGCCGCGACTTTGCCGCGCGCACCGTCGATTGCGTCCATCACTGCGTCAGCAATAAATAGGCTCTTGTCCTTATCGACCGTTTGGTCTGCGGGAAAATGCATCCGACTCCAGCCCCCGGCGTAAGCAGAATCGCCGCCAACGAAGTAGAGCCGCGCGCCGTGCTGGTGTGCAAGATTGGTGAGTGGATTGCCTTCTGTCCCGTGAATCCAATGCGCGCCGTGATCAAAGCCGTCGACGGTATGGATGCGTCCGCCGATCCGATCTCGCGCCTCGATGATCTTGACGCGCATCCCCTTTGAGACGAGCGCCTGCGCCGCTGCGAGGCCGCTGATCCCTGCGCCGATAATCAGAACATCAGCGTCAATCATGGTTCCGCATTTCTGGCTTTGCGCCTTTCGTAGAAACCAATCGCCAGCGCATAGAATACGGCGTCCGCACCAATCTTGCCGATGAGAACGCCTGCGGTTTGGCCGAACATCGTGACGGCGAGGAATGTGGCACCGGGGCGCACAATGAGCGAGTCGAGCAGCTCTGCCAGCCCGAATTCGGTCATCATATCCTTGACGATCGCTGCGAAGAGCGACGTCGTTATTGCAACGCCCTGCGCCCGTCGCCGTCGATAGTCTCGCGTGCCGATGCAGCCATAGAATCCGATATTCTCACCGATGGCGGCACCGTAAGACGCCGTGATGATCGAGCCTGAAAGCCACAGCGCGACATAGAATCCAGAGTAACTCCCAAGCGTACCGCACAGTTCCGCCCAACCATATCGGCCGATCCATTCGCGCCATTTCTGCAAAATCCATCCCCCGAATCGCACTGGAAAGCGTGATTAAGCCTTGTTTGTGCGTGGCCTGCAAGAAACTGATGGATTATTCTCTCGCGTAATTTTATTACAATGTCGATGACCCGACCCAACCTGCCGCCCTTGAGGCTGCATATCCCTGAGCCGGTGAACCGCCCCGGAGAAGCCGCGGATTTCAGCGCGCTCGAAATCCCGGAGGCCGGTGCGGCCCTGCGACCCGATATCTCGGCAGATCCATCGACGTTTAGAGACCTGTCATATGGCCTCATTCGCGTCCTGGATGGTGTTGGAGCAGCTGTGGGTAGCTGGGACCCCAAACTCTCTCCTGACACGCTCAGGAGGCTCCTGAGGGCGATGGCATTGACCCGGGCGTTTGATAACCGGATGTTCCGCGCTCAGCGTCAGGGAAAAACCAGTTTCTACATGAAATCGCTCGGTGAGGAGGCTGTGGCGTGCGCGGCGGCGATGGTGCTCGACCGGGAGGATATGTGTTTCGCGTCCTACCGTCAGCAAGGTCTGCTCATCACCCGAGATTGGCCGCTTGTTGATATGATCAACCAGATTTATTCGAATACGGCGGACCGGTTGAAGGGGCGCCAGCTGCCGATCATGTATTCGGCACGGGATTGCGGCTTTTTCTCGCTGTCGGGCAATCTCACCACCCAATATCCTCAAGCGGTGGGCTGGGCGATGGCGAGTGCGGCCAAGGGCGATACAAAGATTGCCGCCACTTGGTGCGGCGAAGGTTCGACGGCGGAAGGCGATTTTCACTCCGCCCTCATGTTTGCTAACGTTTATCGTGCGCCGGTGATCCTGAACGTCGTCAATAATCAATGGGCGATTAGCTCGTTCGCCGGGTTTGCGGGCGGCGAAGCGACCACCTTTGCCGCGCGCGCGGTGGGATACGGCATTGCGGGGCTCCGCGTCGACGGCAATGATCCGCTCGCCGTTTACGCCGCCACGGCTTGGGCCGCCGAACGGGCACGAACCAACAATGGCCCCACCCTGATCGAACATTTCACTTACCGTGCCGAGGGCCATTCAACGTCGGACGATCCCAGTGCCTATCGTAGTGCGGACGAGGGATCAAAATGGCCGCTGGGTGATCCCATCGCGCGATTGAAGGCGCACCTGATTCTTATCGGAGAATGGGATGAAGCGCGCCACGCGGCTCAGGATTTGGCGCTCGCCGAACAGGTCAAAACGGCGCAGAAGGAGGCAGAGAAAAACGGCATTTTGGGCCACGGACTCCATCAGCCGCTCGAAACCATGTTCGAAGATATTTTCGAAGATATGCCGTGGCACTTGAAGGAACAGTCCGCGCAGATGGCCGCCGAGAGGATGCGCAAATGGCCAAAATGAACATGATCGAGGCGATCAATTCGGCGATGGACGTGGCTTTGACCCGCGATCCCGATGTCACGATCCTGGGCGAAGATGTTGGCTTTTTCGGTGGGGTGTTCCGGGCGACTGCGGGGCTTCAGGCCAAGCACGGCAAGACCCGGGTGTTCGATACGCCGATCTCCGAATGCGGGATCGTGGGCGTCGCGGTGGGAATGGCGGCATACGGCCTGCGCCCCGTGCCCGAAATCCAGTTCGCCGATTATATCTATCCCGCGCTTGATCAGTTGGTGAGTGAGGCGGCGCGCCTGCGTTACCGGTCCGCTGGCGAATTTCCGATGCCGATTACGGTGCGGTCTCCGTTTGGCGGCGGGATTTTTGGTGGGCAAACTCACAGCCAAAGCCCCGAGGGTATTTTTACCCATGTTGCGGGGTTGAAGACGGTGGTCCCCTCCACGCCCTATGATGCCAAAGGACTGCTGATCGCCGCGATTGAAGATAATGACCCGGTGATCTTCTTTGAACCCAAGCGCATCTACAACGGACCGTTCGATGGTCACTATGATCGCCCGGTCCAGCCTTGGGCCAAGCATCCCGCGAGCGAGGTGCCAGAGGGGCATTACACTGTCCCCCTTGGTAAGGCGGCGGTTGTCCGCACGGGCGAGGATCTCACTGTGATTGCTTACGGCACGATGGTGCATGTTGGCCTTGCGGCGGTGGAGGAACTCGGGGTCGACGCAGACGTGATTGATCTGCGGACACTGATGCCGCTGGATATTGAAACCATCGAAGCCTCTGTCAAGAAAACCGGGCGCTGCTTGATCATCCACGAAGCGACCCGCACCGGCGGTTTCGGCGCTGAACTTTCGGCGCTCATACAGGAACGCTGCTTCTATCATCTTGAGGCCCCGATTGAACGGGTAACAGGCTTTGACACGCCCTATCCGCACAGCCTTGAATGGGCCTATTTTCCAGGCCCGATTCGGATCGGGATGGCGATTGAGAAAGTGATGAAGGAATAGGGATGACCGCACAACCGTCATTCCCGCGCAGGCGGGAACCCATTCGCAACGCTGCCAACGAAAGTGGCGCGATACTTGATACACCGCCACGAATGGGTTCCCGCCTGCGCGGGAATGACGGAAATGGAGAATCGAATGGCACGCTTTGAGTTCCGCTTACCAGATATCGGCGAAGGCATTGCCGAGGCGGAGATTGTGGCGTGGCATGTCAAGGTCGGCGATGCCGTGTCGGAAGATCAAGGCCTTGCCGATATGATGACCGACAAGGCGACGGTCGAGATGGAATCGCCTGTGTCAGGGATCGTAAGGGAACTCGCCGGGGCCGAAGGCGATATGGTGGCGATTGGCGCGACGCTCGTTGTGATTGAGACTGAAGGTGCCGACATCATCCCGGCGGAGGCAGCGCCAGAACCAGAAATTGCACCCACCCATTTCATCCCCGAGCCGCACCCCGAAGCAACGCCCATCGCGGTGCCCCAACCAGGGCCGCAAGCGCTTGCTTCGCCTGCGGTGCGGGCGCGGGCGTTGGCGCTTGGCGTCGATCTTGCCCAGGTCAAAGCACGCGAAGGCGGGCGTGTGCGCCACGCTGATCTCGATAACTATCTCCGTTACAATGCGTCGCAAGGTTTTGCGTCGGCGGGCGTGACCCGCAGTGACGAGGTCATCAAGGTCATCGGGATGCGCCGCCGGATCGCCGAGAATATGGCCGCTTCAAAACGCCACATTCCCCATTTCACCTATGTCGAGGAGATCGACGTCACCAAGCTGGAGGAAATGCGCGCCGATCTCAACGCCCATCGCGGCGAGCGCCCCAAACTGACCCTGTTGCCGCTGTTGATCGTCGCGATTTGCAAGGCGTTGCCCGACTTCCCGATGATGAACGCGCGTTATGATGATGAGGCAGGCGTGGTGACGCGGCACGGGGCGGTCCATCTCGGCATCGCGACGCAGACGGAAAGTGGCCTGATGGTGCCCGTGCTCCGCGACGCACAAGACCGCAACATTTGGCAGCTAGCGAGGGAGATTGCCCGCCTTGCCGAGGCGGCCCGCTCGGGATCAGCCAAGAACGAGGAGCTGTCTGGCTCCACGCTGACGATCACATCACTCGGGCCCCTCGGCGGCATTGCGACGACGCCCGTGATCAACCGCCCAGAGGTGGCGATCATCGGGCCGAACCGCATCATTGAGAGGCCGATCTACGACGGTGACAAGATCGTGCGGGCCAAGCTGATGAACCTCTCGATCAGTTGTGATCACCGGGTTGTCGATGGTTGGGATGCAGCAAGCTTTGTTCAGGCGGTGCGCAAACTACTCGAAACGCCGGTGTTGCTGTTCGCGGACTAACGCGATGCGCCGGGCACCCAAAGGATATCGTCCGCGCCCTGATTGTTCACGGCACGGCCCATCACGAATAGATAGTCAGACAAGCGGTTGAGATATTTGAGAGCCTCGGGGTTAAGGCTGATGCTGCGCGCCGCACTGACGGCGGTGCGTTCGGCCCGGCGGCAGGCGGAACGGGCGATGTGGAGCGCCGCCCCGGCGGGTGATCCGCCGGGTAAAATGAAGCTGGTGAGTGGCAGCAACTGAGCATTCATCGCGTCTAGTTCTGATTCAAGCCGGTCGACCTGACGGGCCACGATCCGCAACGTCATTTCTCCGGGGGTGAAATCTTCGCCCGGCGTGGCAAGATCGGCACCCAGATCAAACAGATCATTCTGGATCATCCGCACCCGCGCCAGCGCGTCACCGTCCAGATGGAGGGCCACGGTGGCAAGGGTGCAATTCAGTTCGTCAACATCACCAATCGCAGCCATGCGCGGCGCATCTTTTGGGATGCGTGATCCGTCAACCAGGCCCGTTGTCCCGTCATCGCCTGTGCGCGTGTAAATTTTGTTGAGCTTGACCAAGGGATTTAGCGCCGCGAGACCGCGATCATCAGGATGACGATGACGACTGCAATCGCTTGAAATCCGATCCGCCCCATCATCATCTTATTCTGCTGGAGACTTGATTCGCTGGGGCCGGTGCCGTCGCCCTTAAGGTCCGCCTCGGTGGTTTTGAGGAAAGCGATGATGCCGCGGACGAGCATCACGACCGTCGCGATCACCGCGAGGATCAAACAAATGGTGAGGAAAACTTGCATTTTTTCTTCCTAAACAACTGGCGGCGCAAAGCGAGAAATAAATTTTGTGGTCATTTCCCCCCTTGACCCCATCATATGGTAAATGCAGTCATACGCCTGTCACGAAGATCGGCCACACCGCCGACAGTTTCAAGGGGATTGATCGCGCATGTATCACCCGGACCTTATTCGCCATCCCGATGGGTGCCCGGCGCTTGTGCTCAATGCGGACTATACGCCGCTGAGTTATTACCCCCTGTCGCTTTGGCCCTGGCAAAATGCGGTGAAGGCCGTGTTTCTTGATCGGGTGGACATCATCGAACAATATGAGCGCGAGGTGCGGAGTTCATCCTTTGCAATGAAGCTGCCGTCGGTGATCGCACTCAAGCAATATGTGAAGCCTTCTGCGCACCCTGCCTTCACCCGGTTTAACCTGTTCTTGCGCGATCAGTTCGCCTGCCAATATTGTGGTTGCCGCAAGGATCTGACCTTTGATCATGTCATCCCGCGCGCGCAAGGCGGCCGGACGACGTGGGAGAATGTGACGACGGCCTGTTCACCCTGCAACCTCAAGAAGGGCGGGCGCACCCCCAAGCAAGCGCATATGGCGCTCCACCTGCCGCCGATCCGGCCGACCAACTGGCAGTTGCAGGATCAGGGACGGCGCTTTCCGCCCAATTTCCTCCACGATAGTTGGCGGGATTGGCTTTACTGGGATGTGGAACTGGAGGCTTGAGGTGCGATTTTGTTTAACCGGTCCTGGATTTGGTTGAGCAAAGCCGTCAGCCATTCCTTGCCCGCTTGGGGGTTATAGGCTTCGATGATTTGTCGACCTTTGTCATTGTTACAGGCTTTGTGGCAGATCACGAGATTCTGGACGCTGTTGCTTCCACCGATCGCTGTCGGCTCAACGTGATCAATCGAGAAGTCGGCGTTGGCAATTAGTTTCTTGCAATAGAAGCAGGTACCACGATGTTTCGTGTGCGCCTTTTGAAGTGCCTTCTTCGCATTCCAAGGGCCGCCCTCAACACCTCCGACGTAAAAGACCGACGTTCCTTTTCCGTCAACACGTTCAAACAAAATCATCGAATAGGGCTTGGTTAATAGGCAGGCGCGCGCAGCGTTTTGCGCGAGCTCGGGACATGTCTTTTTCTGGGCACTGATCATGCGCAAAGTAATAACAGAAAAGTATTTAGCGCCCGTTAAACCCCGAACGGCACTATTCCAGCATAGACCTCTATCCCCGGGGATCCCGCCAGTTTGAAGCCTTGCTGCAACATGAAGTAATGCCGCACGATTTCGGCCTGTTGCTCTATCCCGTAGCGATTGAGCGGCCAACCGGGCTTGATGCTATACTCATAGCGGCAGAAGGGATGGCGGGCGAGGGGCAGGAAGATGCCCCGCTGATGCTGCCAAACATGGACCATTTCGTGGATGAAAAGCCCCTGCGCGTTGATATCGTGCGCGCAGAAATCATCGCAGTAGAGGCCGCCCTTGGGGTGAAACCACAGCGCGCCGTTGGGGGCCATCGTCACCCGCTTGGGCTGGAACCACCACCACTTACGCGCGTTGATCGTCACGCGGCCATAGTCGATGGCGTCCCCGAACACCGACCGTGCCAACGCAATTTCATCCGGCGTGAGCGGGCGGCTGGTCATTCCTGGCCAGCGGCTTTCACATCGGCCAGTGCGTCAAGGCTGGCACCGCTCGCAAAGGTGAAGTGCAGCGGCATTTTTCCGCCCGCGCTGACCTTGGGAGAAACGTCGAACAGCATGACATGCTTGCCGCCGGGCGCGAAGCTGATCGTCCCGCCTGCTGGCAACTCTAGCCCCCCTTCAATTGCAGCCATTTTCATCATCCCGCCCCCCATTGACATGTCATGCATCTCTGCCCGGATCGCGAGCGGGGAGGTAACGCTCATCAACCGGTCTGCCACCGGCCCGCCGTGCAGCGTGAAATAGCCCGCAGACGGGTTTGCTGGCACGGCGGAAAGGCGAACGGTCGCCTTTTCAACACTCTGTGCTTTGGGCGTCGTAGGCTGACAGGCCGTAAGGGCAAGCGCGGTGAGAAGCAGAAAATGGCGCATTTCGGGACTCCTTGAAAATTGATTCGCCTCCTATTTGCCCCAAAGCCTTGCGACACGCAAAAGGCCACCTATATCCCGGTCAAACCTTTCAACGTCCGCGTCTGCGGGCATCCAACTTACGGGGATTGTGACATATGGCAAAAGTAATCGGAATTGATCTCGGCACCACGAACAGCTGCGTCTCTGTGATGGAGGGCGGCAAGCCTAAGGTCATCGAGAATTCAGAAGGCGCGCGGACGACGCCGTCAATCGTGGCGTTCGCAAAGGACGGTGAGCGGCTGATCGGTCAGCCCGCCAAGCGGCAGGCTGTCACAAACCCTGAAAACACAATTTTCGCGGTGAAGCGCCTGATCGGGCGTCGGTTCGATGATCCGATGACGAAGAAGGATATGGGGCTGGTTCCCTACACGATCGTTAAGGGCAAGACCGGCGACGCGTGGGTGAAGGCGGGGGGCGAAGACTATTCGCCGTCACAGATTTCGGCCTTCACGCTTCAGAAAATGAAGGAAACGGCGGAGAGCTATCTTGGCGAAACCGTGACGCAAGCCGTGATTACGGTGCCAGCCTATTTCAACGATGCGCAGCGTCAGGCAACCAAGGATGCGGGTCAGATTGCCGGCCTTGAAGTCCTGCGGATCATCAACGAGCCGACGGCAGCAGCGCTTGCTTACGGTCTCGACAAGAATGACGGAAAGCTGATCGCGGTCTACGATCTCGGCGGCGGTACGTTCGATATTTCGGTGCTCGAAATCGGCGACGGTGTGTTCGAAGTAAAATCGACTAACGGCGATACGTTTCTTGGTGGCGAAGATTTTGATGCGACGATTGTTGAATATCTTGCTGCTGAATTCAAAAAGCAGGAAGGCATTGACCTGACGAGCGACAAGCTCGCATTGCAACGTCTGCGGGAAGCGGCGGAGAAGGCGAAGATCGAACTGTCTTCGGCACAGACCACCGAAGTCAATCTGCCCTTCATCACCGCGGACGCCACCGGGCCAAAGCATCTCGTAAAGAGCATCACCCGTTCTGATCTTGAAAAGATGGTGGAAAGCCTGATCAAGCGGACGATTGAGCCCTGCAAAAAGGCGCTCAAAGATGCGGGCGTGAAGCCATCGGATATTGCCGAAGTCGTCCTTGTCGGCGGCATGTCTCGCATGCCGCGCGTCCGCGAAGTCGTGAAGGATTTCTTCGGGATGGAGCCGCACACCGGCGTGAACCCCGATGAAGTTGTGGCGATGGGTGCGGCCATTCAGGCGGGCGTGCTGCAGGGCGACGTCAAGGATGTGCTGCTTCTCGACGTGACCCCGCTGTCGCTCGGCATTGAAACTTTGGGCGGCGTGTTCACGCGCATGATTGACCGTAACACCACGATCCCGACCAAGAAGAGCCAGGTCTACTCGACCGCAGATGATAATCAGGGTGCGGTGACGATCCGGGTATTCCAGGGCGAGCGCGAAATGGCGGCGGATAATAAATTGCTCGGCAATTTCGATCTCGTCGGTATTCCGCCCGCACCGCGCGGGGTGCCGCAGATTGAGGTCACGTTCGATATTGATGCCAACGGTCTCGTCAGCGTCAACGCCAAGGATAAGGGCACGGGCAAAGAACAGCAGATCAAGATCCAGGCGTCGGGCGGTCTGTCAGACGCCGACATTGATCAGATGGTCCGCGATGCGGAGGCCTTTGCCGATGAAGACAAAAAGCGCCGTGCGGCGGCTGAAGCGAAGAATAACGCCGAAAGCCTGATCCACACGACTGAGCGCCAGCTGGCCGATCATGCCGACAAGATCGACGACAGCCTCAAGGCTGAAATCGAGGCGGCTATGGCGGAGGCGAAGTCTGCCGTTGAAGGCGGTGATCCTGACGCGATGACCGAAAAGTCGCAGGCGCTGGCGCAAGTGGCGATGAAGATGGGTCAGGCGATTTACGAAAAGGAGCAAGCTTCGGCGGCCTCTCCGGCGGCTGAGGGCGATGCTCCGGCCGAAGATGTGGTGGATGCTGAATTTTCGGAAGTTGACGAGAATAAGTAGGCACCAGACACCGCCCATCCTGAGTAGCCATTGAGCGCGTCGAAATCGCATATCGAAGGGCCCTTCGA
>JBJOLA010000021.1:0-15289 GCA_046045815.1 Pseudomonadota bacterium | reverse complement strand
CCTCTTCCCACGTTCTCGCCGCCTTGTTCGTTGCTGCGATTGCCAGCTGCTCATTTGCCGCGATTGGCGGTGCGGTCATCGCGCCGCTCATCAGTTTTCAGGCGCGTACGTTGCTCGGCGGGCTAGCACTGCTGCTTGCGGGTGCGCCAAACTTGCTGCCGCTCAGGACCGCCCCGGAACCAGCCATGACTATCGGCTTTATCGGTCTGTGCCTTCGTTTTGCCCGCGCGCAGTTCGGGGATGCCTCTCAGTTCATCATCTTCGCCTTCGCCGCGCGTGCCAATATGCCGGTGCTAGGGGCGGTGGCGGGAATGTTGGCAATCACCCTCGTCAGCGCGCCCGCTATCCTCGCGCACGAGGACTGGCCGGGGCCGCTGCCGTTGAAACTGCTCCGGATCGCCGGTGCCGTAGCGCTGAGCGTCGCAGGCGGCTGGATGATCGTGTCAGCGCTCCGGCTGATCTAGTCGGGCGCCTTTATTTCAACGGTTTGCGGAACCGGTAGATAAACTGGTCTGTGTGCCCCCGAACCGAGGGATCAAACACGCCTTTGCTATGATCATCCGCTGGATTGGCGAGCACTTTGCTCTCGCCACCGAACGTAAAACCAGCCGCGAGCACTTCGGCTTTGACGACGGTTGGATCGATCCGGTGGAGCGTGTTCACGTCGCGTAGGCCAGAGCCGGAAGCCGCCACATGATCGAGCACGATATAGAGGCCGCCAGGCTTCAACGCCGCGAACACGGCCTTGTTGACGAAGGTTAGTGTTTGCGCGGGCAAGGTTGGATTGTGGAGATCATGATAGTTTTGCGCGGTCCAAACCAGATCAACAGAACTGGGCGCGCCTAAGTTGGTAAGCGGTTGCACCGCCACCGAAACGTTGGACAGCCCGGGTTCCGCAGCCAGCGCCTGCATTCCCGTCGCTGCTTCAGGCTTCCGTGCGGCAAGCGCGTCTGGCACGAGAGCAATCACTTTCCCCTTGGAGCCGACTGCGTTTGAAAACACCCGCGTAAAATATCCACCACCCGGCATCATATCGACGACCACCTGGCCAGGTTTCACTTTCGCAAAGGCCATCATCGCAGCAGGCTTACGAGCGGCATCGCGCGCCATATCTTCGGCTGGACGGAGCGGCGCAGAAGCAGCGGCGAGTGCCATCGAGGCGGCGAACGCCGTCAGCGCGAGCGTAAAGAGACGTCGGTTCATGATATACTCTCCTATGCTTTTGAAACTGAGCATAATCATGACGGGATTGCGGACAAAAAGAAAGGCCCGATGCAGCGAAGTGCACCGGGCCTTACTAAACTGCTATTGTGCGATGTTTACTGGATTGGCACCAGATTCACCGCTGCGAACTTGCCGCGACGATCAACCTCGATATCAAATTCAAGCCGGTCACCCTCGTTGAGGTTCGACATGCCCGCACGCTCGACTGCTGAAATATGGACGAATGCATCGGGCTGACCATCATCGCGTTGAACGAAGCCGAAGCCCTTCATCGCGTTGAAGAATTTGACTGTGCCGGTTGCTTTTTCACCAGTGAGTTCACGCTGCGGTGCACCGCCGCGATCCCCACCACCACGATCACCGCCGCCAAAGCCGCCGGGAGCGCGCTCAGGGCGTTCACTGCGTTCTGGACGAGGACGATCTTCCACAGGAAGCGGATCACCGTCGATCACCAGATCCGTTGCCGAGACTTTGCCGCCACGGTCAACCAATGTGAAGCCGAGGGGCTGACCATCTGCAAGGCCGGTGAGTCCCGCTTGTTCGACCGCGGAAATATGCACGAATACATCTTCCCCGCCGTCATCACGGACGACAAAGCCGAAACCCTTTTGCGCGTTGAAAAACTTTACGATGCCCTTGCCTTCGCCGACAACTTGTGCGGGCATTGACGGGCCGCGTGGGGCACCGCCGCCAGCGCGAAAGCCGCCGCCGCCGCCGCCGCCGAAGCGATCACCGCCACCGCCACCAAAACGATCTCCACCGCCGCCAAAGCGATCACCGCCACCGCCGCCAAACCGATCACCGCCGCCACCGCTGTAGCTGCTTTCGTCACCGAAACCGTCGCGCTTATCTCTGCCGCGTCCGCCACGATCACCGCGGCCACCTTTATTGAAACTCATGCCGTATCTAACTTTCCGTCTTGCTTCGCCCGTGTCGCTCAAAAAACCGAGCGCGCCGGACGACGGGCGCTGGGCCTTGGCGCAAAATCATAAGGCGCCAGTGATTCGCAATATCCTAAAAATACAAGTCATGCGAGCGATTTTCTTTTGGGGGCTTTCCGGGTGCAAGATGGGGCTAAATTGGCTTGCAGTTTGCCGACGATAGCGGCATTTGACGCGCATTATGACTAACATCATTGGGATCTTCGCCGACCCCGCGAATTGGGCGGCCATCATTGCATTGTTGACGATGGAGATTGTCCTCGGGATCGACAATCTAATCTTCATTTCGATCCTGACCAACAAGCTTCCCGAAAACGTGCGCGGCAAGGCCCGCCGAATTGGGATTGGTCTGGCGCTTGGGCTCAGGCTCGCCTTGCTGAGCATGGTCGCCTTCATCGTCACGCTTACGACGCCGCTGTTCACCGCGCTTGGGCACGGCTTTTCGTGGCGCGATATCATCTTAATCGCGGGCGGCCTGTTTCTGGTGTGGAAGGCGACCAAGGAAATTCACCATACTGTGGATCATGATCCCAACGATGATGTGTTCGATACGCTGAAGGCCGGTTTGGGGTTCAGTGCAGCAATCGTGCAAATCGTCCTGCTTGATCTGGTCTTTTCGATCGATTCGATCATCACCGCGGTGGGGATGACGGATCAAGTCCCGATCATGTTCCTCGCCGTCATCGTGGCGGTGACGGTGATGATGACGGCGGCCGGGCCGCTTTCGGCGTTTATCGAGAAAAATCCGACTGTCGTGATGCTCGCTTTGGCGTTTCTCTTCATGATCGGGATGACGCTGATTGCGGAAGGATTTGGTTTTCACATTCCCAAAGGCTATATCTACGCGGCTATGGGCTTTTCGGTGTTGGTCGAGGGTCTCAACATCATGGCAAGAAGTGTCCGAAAACGGCGCGCCGCAGCAAGGGAAGCCCGCATCAAGTGACCGTATATTTTCATGAAGAAGATTTGCCTGTGGGCGTTCTCGCGCCAGGCCCCGTTGCCGTTGATACCGAAACAATGGGGCTATTTCCGGGGCGGGACCGTCTCTGCCTCGTCCAGATCGCCGACGGGCAGGGCGATGAACATCTCGTCCGGTTTAATCCGGGAAGCGATTATGCCGCGCCAAATCTCAAAGCGGTGCTCGCCGATCCGGCGCGCGTGAAACTCTATCATTTTGCGCGGTTCGATCTCGCGTCGATCCATGCTTATCTGGGCGTGATGGCGGCGCCGGTCTTTTGCACCAAGATCGCGTCCCGGCTGATCCGCACCTATACCGACCGGCATGGCCTCAAGGATTTAGTTAAGGAGCTACTCGGCGTCGACGTGTCCAAACAGCAGCAATCCTCCGACTGGGGCGGACCCGTTCTCAGTGAGGCCCAGCTTGAATATGCGGCGTCTGATGTCCGTTACCTCCACCGGATGAAGGAGCAACTAGACTTGCGCCTTGTGCGTGAAGGTCGTGACAAGATGGCGCAGGCCTGCTTTGATTTCTTGCCGCACCGCGCCCTGCTCGATCTTGAAGGCTGGCCAGAGGTAGACATTTTCGCGCATGGCTGAAGCAATTGGCCCCACCATTGCTCGAACCAACCGACAAAAATGGGCCGCGCCGCGCAGTCGACACGATCTTTACGTCAAATTTTCGCGGGTCATGTTGCCAGCAATGATCGGCATTTTGACCGCAACGCTGCTGATCGCGCCGCTGACGATGCGCGGCGACGTCAGCTTCATGCTCGCGAAAGACACGGTGTCGATGGCAAAAGAGCGACTGCGCGTGACGGCGGCAACCTACCGCGGTCAGGATGGCAAGGGCCAGCCCTTCGAAATCAAGGCGGGCTCTGCAGTCCAGCAAACCTCGCGCAATCCGATTGTCGCGCTGAGCGACCTTTCCGCCAACATCCGGCTGCCCGAAGGGCCTGCGACGATCGCCGCCAAAGCGGGTCGCTACGATATGGACCGCGAAGTTGTGCATGTGGACGGACCCGTCGTTTTTACGACGGCGGACGGGTACCGGCTTGCGACGCGTGACGTCGTGGTTGGCCTCGACAGCCGCAAGATGGCCAGCGGCGGCGCGGTGGAGGGGCAAATGCCACTCGGCAGCTTCAGTGCCGGACAAATGACGGCAGACCTTGCGACGCGGACTGTCATCCTGGAGGGACGCGCGCACTTGCATATTATTCAGGGTCGGGCCAGATAGATTTATGCGTATTTTGCTTCCCTTCACGCTCGCCATATTGCTGGCGGTGCCTGCCTCCGGCCAAGCCCTCAAAGGTCATAATGCCAACGCGCCCGTCGACGTCGCGGCTGACCGGATCGAGATACAAGACCGTGCAGACCGGGCGATTTTTTCGGGAAATGTCCGCGTCAATCAAGCGGGGCTGTCGCTCAGTGCCGCACGGCTAACCGTAGCTTATGCGAAGGGCGGTTCAAACGTATCGATTGCGCGCCTCGACGCGACGGGCGGAGTCACCGTGACGAGCGCAACCGAAACCGCGTCGGGCGACGTGGCGATCTATGATTTGCCGCGCCGTTTGATCACGATGGTGGGCGGCGTCACCCTGCAACAGGGGCAAAACCGGGTCAACGGGGGTCGGCTGGTGATTGATCTCAATTCTGGTCGCGCGGTTGTCGATGGCAGCGCTGTTGGCGGGGCCACTGGTGCGGCAACCGGCGGTCGCGTGACCGGCCGTTTTACGGTCACCAACAAGGGCCAATAGCGCGGGATTGTCCCTGTTCGCCTGTTGACGCAGCACCTTCATGCAAAAACCTTGCCAACTGGACTATTTTAACCATTACTTCACCCTATAATGCGAGCAGTTACCGCAGGAGCAATCATGGCCGAAGCAAGTTTGATGGAACGGAAAATATCCTCAACCGCCTCTGAAAATGGCGGGCTTTCGGTCGTCTCCATCGCTAAATCTTATGACAAGCGTTCGGTGTTGTCTGATGTGTCGCTCTCGGTCGGGCGCGGTGAAGTGGTGGGGCTGCTCGGACCAAATGGTGCAGGCAAAACCACTTGTTTCTATTCCATCATGGGGTTGGTGAAACCAGACTCAGGCCGCATCCTTCTGGACGGCGACGATATCACCGGCTTGCCAATGTACCGCCGTGCGATCCTCGGCCTCGGCTATCTCCCGCAGGAAACATCGATCTTTCGCGGGCTTTCGGTTGAACAGAATATCAGCGCCGTGCTCGAACTCGCTGTGCCCGATAAGGTCGCACGGGCGGAACGGCTCGAATTTCTGCTCAAGGAATTTGGTTTGACCGGCCTGCGTGACTCCGCTGCGATGGCCCTTTCCGGGGGCGAGCGTCGCCGCTGTGAAATTGCCCGCGCGCTTGCCGCCAATCCGTCGATCATGTTGCTCGATGAGCCCTTTGCCGGGATTGACCCGATCTCGATTTCTGACATCCGCGATCTCGTCAAAGATCTGAAACAGCGCGATATCGGCGTGTTGATTACCGATCACAACGTGCGCGAAACGCTCGATATTGTAGACCGCGCCTGCATCATTTACGATGGTCGCGTGCTCTTCGCGGGAAGCCCTCAGGATCTTGTGGCAGACGAAAATGTCCGCCGCCTGTATCTGGGGGAGGGCTTCAGCTTGTAATCATGGCACTGGGTCCACGCCTTGATCTGAGGCAAAGCCAGTCGCTGGTGATGACCCCGCAATTGCAGCAGGCAATCAAGCTGCTGGCCTTGTCGAACCTAGAAGTCGAGGCATTCATCGCAGAAGAGGTGGAAAAGAATCCGCTCCTTGAAGCGGACAGGGATGATGCGCCCGATATGGATGCCGCGCCGCTCGCTGAGGAACGGCGAGAAACGAATGACGCCCTGCTCGACAGCAACCCAGGTGACGGGGATCCGACGCTTGATGTAGATATGACGGCGGAAACTTTCCATCATGATAGCGCAGCAGACGGTGGCCCCGGCATGGATGGACGCCTTGGTCTCACGGGCCAATCCGGCGGGACGGGTTTTGAAGATGGTCCAGATTTTGATGCGATGGAGGCGGACGCGCCGTCGCTCCGCGATCATCTTCTGGCACAAGCCGGAGCGCAACTGAGCGGGGTTGACCTGTTGATCGCGAGCCATCTGATCGATCAGATTGATGATGCGGGATATCTCACCCAGCCTCTGCTCGAACTCGCCAACCGTCTCACGGTGCCGCTGGTGCAAGTAGAGTCGGCTCTCGGCGTCATCCACAGCATGGATCCAACCGGCGTCGGCGCTCGGTCGCTCGGCGAATGTCTGGCATTGCAAGCGCATGAAGCAGACCGGCTTGATCCCGCGATGGCGCGCTTGCTCGATAATCTTGATCTTCTCGCAGAGGGCCGCCTCGCGCAGCTCAAGCGGATGTGTGACGTCGATGACGAAGATATGAGCGACATGATCCGGGAACTCCGCAATTATGATCCCAAGCCCGGGCTCAAATTTGGCTCCGCCCCGGTCGGCACGGTTACGCCCGATATCTTTGTCGCGAAGCGCGCCAAGGGTTGGGCGATTGAGATCAACAGCGCGACGTTGCCGCGTCTGCTGATCAATCGCAGCTATTATGCCGAACTCAACAGCGGATCACAGGACAAGTCGTCAAAGGCTTGGCTCGCCGATAGCCTGGCGAGTGCCAACTGGCTGATCAAGGCGCTCGATCAACGCCAGCGGACGATCATCAAAGTCGCCACTGAAATCGTGAAGCATCAGGAGGCGTTTTTCCTCGAAGGTGTCGCGCATCTCCGCCCACTCAATCTGCGGACAATTGCCGAGGCGATCGATATGCACGAATCGACCGTCAGCCGGGTCACGTCGAACAAATATCTCAGCTGCGCACGCGGACTATTTGAGCTCAAATATTTCTTCACCAGCGGCGTCGCGGCGTCGGATGGCGGAGAATCGGTTTCCGCTGAAGCGGTGAAGAATGCGATCCGCCTATTGATCGCTGCGGAAAATCCCAAAGATGTGCTGTCAGATGATACTCTGGTCGACCTGCTCAAGGACAAGGGCTTTGATCTGGCGCGGCGTACGGTTGCCAAATACCGCGAGGCGATTGGGCTGGGTTCATCGGTTCAGCGACGCCGGCAGAAAGCGATTGAAGCGCAGGCCGCTTAGCGACGTGTCGCTTTCAATCGCGGGCACGGCGGAGAAACCCCTTTGTCTTCGCGCATAAGCCTGTAGACTGCTGCTCAACGATAAAATGGGAGAGGGTGATGGGGAGCAAATTCTACCGCTACTATGTGTTGGGCTTGCTCATGATCATCTACGCGGTCAATTTTCTGGATCGGCAAGTGATCACCATCGTCGCCCCTTGGCTCAAGGCCGATCTCGGGGTGAGCGACGCACAGCTTGGCTTGCTGTTCGGAACCGCTTTCGCGCTCTTTTTCTCGGTGTTCGGGATTCCAATCGCGAAGCTTGCCGATGGCTGGAGCCGGGTGCGGACAATTGCCACCGGGCTCGCTTTCTGGTCTGGCATGACGACGCTTTCCGGGCTGGCCAGCAGCTTTATCCAGCTTGGTGGCGCACGGATTGGGGTGGGTGTTGGTGAGGCAAGCGCGTCACCGGCGGCTTATTCTTTGCTTCAAGACTATTTTCCGAAACGCCAGCGGGCGTCTGCACTCGCGCTCTATTCCAGCGGCATTTATATTGGGAGTGGCGCCTCACTGATTTTTGGTGGTGCGATCATCAAATATTGGGAAACCCACTACACCCCCGCGACCGCGCCATACGGCTTGGCAGGCTGGCAAGCGACGTTCATCGCATTTGGCCTGCCGGGGCTGGTGCTCGCGCTGCTCATGCTCTTGACGGTGCGAGAGCCGGTGCGCGGTGCGGTAGACGGCTTACCCAGTACCGGCGATCCGCAGCCATTTCGTTCTGTCCTAACCGAATTTGCGTCAATGGTGCCACCGTGGAACCTGGTCGCGTTTGCCCGCTCAACGGAGGGCCGTCGTGCGGTTGCGCGGAGCCTGATCATCGGTGCCATCCTGATCGCCGCCGCAACTCTCACTATTCATGTGACAGACAGTTTTCTCGCCCCAGAAAAGCGTGCTGTGATCGCGACAGTCAGCGGGTTCGCATTCACCACGAACACTGTGCAGTGGATCGCAATCGCGCTCGGTCTCTACTGCGTTTCAAGCTGGTTACAGTCGGTCAGGCTGAGGGACGCCCCATTCTATGGCATGATCGCCAATCGTGCCGTTTTGAGCCTCACGCTTGCCGGGGGGATGCTCTCTTTCATCAGCTACGGGCTCTCTCCATTCCTGTTTCTATACATCAAGCAACGGTATGCTGTGGGCGCAGAGGCTGGATTGACCTTGGGTTGGATTGCCGCCGTTGGGGGCGGACTCGGTGCAACGACTGGCGGATTTCTAGCGGATTGGTGCAAGACGAAGCACCCCGCTGGTCGCATCTATATGGTCATGGTGACGACGACATTGTCCGCAATCGGCATCGTGATCGGCTTTTACGCTGACAGCCTCAATGCATTTTTCGTCGCGATTGCGTTCCAGCTGTTCATTCACATTTTCTGGCTCGGGCCCTGTGCGGCATCGATTCAGGATCTGGTGCTGCCTAGAATGCGGGGCATGGCCGCCGCCACATTGT
Organism: Pseudomonadota bacterium; assembly: GCA_046045815.1. Lineage (GTDB taxonomy): Bacteria > Pseudomonadota > Alphaproteobacteria > Sphingomonadales > Sphingomonadaceae > Aquisediminimonas. The sequence continues at coordinate 6,535 of JBJOLA010000021.1, read as the reverse complement.
TCCTGGGCACCGGGATCATTGGATTGGGATTGGGTCCCTACCTTGTCGGCCTTACGAGCGACGTCACGGGAGATTTGCGGCTGGCGATGATCAGCACGGTCGGCCTTATTCCGTTGATCCTGGTCTGCCTTTTCATTGCCGCGCGCGCCTTGCCCGGGCTAGAGGTGTCGCTCGTTGATCGTGCGCGTCTGGCGGGGGAGGCCGTCTAGCGACTCGGCCTTCCTACCGAATGATAATCTAGCCCGGCACGTTTGGCGTCTTCGGGGCGGTAGATATTGCGGAGGTCTACGAGACATGGAGACGCCATAAGTGCACCAAGGCGCTTGAGGTCTAGGGCGCGGTAGGCATCCCACTCGGTGACGATAGACACGGCGTCTGCATTTATCGCGACGGCGTAGGGATCATCAACAAAATTGATGCCGGGCATTAATGCGCGGGCCGCTTCCATGCCTTCGGGATCGTGCGCCGTAACGATAGCGCCGGCGTCCAACAGCGACTGGATAATCGCGATCGACGGCGCGTCGCGCATGTCATCGGTGTTGGGTTTGAAGGTGAGGCCGAGCAAGCCCACATGCTTGCCTCGCGCATCGCCGCCCATGGCATTGATGATTTTGCGGCCCATCGCGCGCTTGCGACTTTCGTTGGCTTTTTCCACCGCTTCGACAATGCGGATCGGTGTGTCAAAATCTTCTGCCGTTTTCAGCAGGGCGAGCGTGTCTTTGGGGAAGCAGGAGCCGCCATAACCTGGGCCAGCGTGGAGGAATTTGGAGCCGATGCGATTGTCGAGCCCAATCCCGCGCGAGACATCCTGGACGTCGGCGCCCACCGCCTCGCACAAATCGGCGATCTCATTGATGAAGGTGATCTTGGTCGCGAGGAATGCATTTGCCGCATATTTGATGAGTTCTGCAGTTCGTCTGCTCGTGAACAGGATGGGTGCTTCGTTCAGGAAAAGCGGTCGGTAGATTTCCCGCATGACGCTTTGGGCTGCTGCATCTTCGGTGCCGATGACAATTCTGTCCGGCCGCTTGAAGTCACCAATGGCCGCGCCTTCACGAAGAAATTCGGGATTGGAAACCACCGCCCAGCCACGGTTGGCCGCGACTTCATTCAATATGCGCTCGACCTCATCACCGGTCCCCACCGGCACAGTAGATTTCGTGATGATGACCATCGGCCTAATTGCTGCAGCCGCAATGTCGCGCGTAGCCTGATAGACATAACTGAGATCGGCGTGACCATCGCCGCGACGAGAGGGAGTGCCAACGGCAATGAACACAGCATCTGCATCAGCAACCGACGCCTTGAGGTCGGTTGAAAAGGAAAGTCTTCCAGCAGCGGCGTTCGTCTTTACCAACGCCTCCAAACCAGGTTCGAAGATGGGCATGACACCCGAACGCAGTGCGTCCACTTTGGTTTGATCTAGGTCGACGCAGATCACGTCATGGCCAAAGTCAGAGAAGCAAGCGCCGGAAACAAGGCCGACATAGCCTGCCCCAATCATCGTAATCTTCATGGCCGTCATTCGCCCTAAAACAAGAATTGTCCGAGCAAAGCCCATAGCGGAGCGATGCACATACGAAAAGAGCCGGTCTTTCGACCGGCTCTCTCGTTTCAATTCCGAAGAATTGGAAAGTCTTAGCGGCCCGAACCCGGACCGTAGGTGATTTCCACCCGACGATTCTGAAGTTCACGAACACCGTCAGCGGTTTCAACGCGAGGAGCGCCTTCACCAAATGCCTGTGTCGCGATAACGCCACCGGGGATGCCCTTACCTTCGAGGTAAGCGCGAACCGAAGCGTTACGACGTTCGGACAAGCCGACGTTGTACTTCGGCGTACCCGATTTATCGGCATGACCCGCGAGCATGACTTGAGCCTGACCGCAATTGCCATAAGCCGAAACCGCATTGTCAAGGATCGAACCCGCCTCAGACGTGATGTTCGACTTATCCCATTCAAAGAACACGATATACGGTCCAGGTGTGCACTCAGCCACAGGTGGCGGAGGCGGCGGTGGTGGCGGAGCTGGCTCTGGAGCCACTGGCACTGGCGGCGGCGGTGGTGCCGCTGGTTCACCGAAGTTATAAATCAAGCTGCCCAAAATGCTGTGCGAGCGATAGCGTGTATCAATTGCACGGCCATCAAGGCTGACCAGATTAACCTTATCGGCGTTGAAGAAGCGATACTTCAAGCCAACATCCCAATGATCGGTAAGTGGTGCACGAATGCCGGCAATTGCCTGCCATGCGAAACCAGTGTCCGAATCGTCGATCGAGTTGCCAAACGTATTCAGGCCGACAACGGACTTGACACGGGCAACACCGGCACCGCCGCCGACAAAGCCTTGAAGGCCATCATCGTCACCGAAGTCCAGAACACCGTTGAGCATGAAGCTCAGTGCGGAGTCAGACCCGCCAGCGTAATTATATGCGCCCGCAGGTGCATTAACCACTAGGCCCGCCGCGTTGCCGCGAACAGCGGTCGTCGTGGTGGACGTGTAGTTATTGATGCTTGCCTTCTTATAGCCGACTTCAGCTTCAAGACGGAAACCACCAAAGTCATAACCGATGATACCATCAAAGTCATAACCCGTTTTGTGATCAACAGTTGCCGTGCCTGACGAAGCAGCCGTAGCACCCGTGATCTTCAAAGCACCGTCTTCAACGATCGATGGACCGCCTTCAACACCGATATACCAAGCGTCATTCCGCGCAAGCGCAGGTGAAGCCATGGCCGTGGAGGCAAGCGCGATAGCGATAGCCAGATTCCGCATAATAATCCCCTTTCATATTTGTCACTCGGGACAGCTCAAAATCACTAGCCAAAGCTTCGTGAACGCGCAAGCCAACAAATAGGGAATATGTTGCAAAAATGACGCATATTTGGAGCAACTTGACGGAATTTATAGTCAATATGCCGATAAACTAAGGTTGAATCAGGCCATGACCGCGCAATGCACCAAGAATCAAGGCGAGCGCAGCACGCGCTTCGACATCGACAATTGTTCCGCCTGCTGGGGTGGGGATCGCGGCCTGTCGCGCGCCAACGATTTGATTTCCTGCAATTTTCAACTTCAAAGCGGTCTCAATGCCAAGCGTCCAAAGCCCCGTTTCAGAACGCGCGAAAGCCGAGTCGGTTACGCTCCACACCCGCATGCCTTCAATGGGCGCAACGAATCGCCAGCCGCCCGACGTCCAGGTCGCGAGTTTGCCGGACTGGCCCGCCCACGCGCCCGTCGGGCTCGCACCAATGATCCAGCTTTGACCGATCACAGGTGACACGGGAATGGTCGCCGGGGCGACGGACTGCACAACGGGTTGCACGAGAACATCGAGCAAGGCCAAAGCTTCATTATGTGTCAGCTCCTTTTGCGCCTGGCCAGCGGCAAGAAGGGGCAGATGGAGTCTATCGCTCGTTTCAGTCATGTGTACGTCCTTATGGGAGAGAGATTGTTAACGTTGCGGGGAGTGAAAGGCCGCGCGTTCCGATTTGGGAGATGAGGAACGTGATTTGCGTGGCACCAGCAAGAATATCTGCCGAGCGATCTACTGCGGCGTAGGTAAAAGTTGGCAGGCTGGTTTCGACGATCCGTGAAGCGCCGACATTGGGCACAAGATTGACCCGGTAAGCCTCCCGTTCCTCGCTGATCGGGGCATCAACGCCGTCGTTCCAGCGCCAACCGCCCCGGCTGCGGCGAATCCAGCTCAGCAGCCCATCCCCGGAAGGGAGCAAAACCAATCTCGTCTGCACAGGTGACAAAGGCCGGGTCGCAGCGCCAACCGCTGCCGCAGTCGCCACCGGCGGCGAAATAGCGTCTCCGATCCCCGTCGCCATCACTTGGACACCGGGCAAAGCGCGATCAGCGTCAATGAGTGTAACACTAGCGGACTCGATCAGCACGAACGTCTCGCTCGCACCGTGGCCGGTGATTGCGGCCTCCGTGCCGCGCCGTCCCCGCAACAGGCCAGACAAGCGCCAGCGACCAGGGCTGATCGGCACGGCGCTCGCGAACTGGATAAGCTCGCCGCCAATCTTCGCAAGATTTGCCCCGGCCAACAGCTGGGCATCATTCGCATCGGTGAGCGTCATCACGCTGTTCAGCAGATCGACGTCCACAGTGTTGATCCGGTCCACCAACTGAGACGATCCCGGTCCCAATGCGGCAACACTACGCCCGATGATCGCAGGTGCCGCCGTCTGCCCCGCGTCAATCCAGCTTACGCCGCCGTCATTACTGGTGAGCAATGCGGCACGACGCCAGCCCGGAGAGATGCCCGCTGCAAACACAGCGAGCTGGTTCTCGGTCGGCGCTGCATCGGTCAGCGGCGGCAGATCAACGAGCACCAGCGTGGTTGGCCCGTGCGGCTGATCGGTTTGGGCAAGATTACGCCCCGCGTCAGCGGTTGTGGTCGCGCTGAGCCCCGGAATGGGCACCAGATCGAGCTCCACAACCATATGATCAAGCGCCACCCCCGAAATCCGCCAGACGCCGTCAACAGCGGGCAGGGTTATCCGCTCCCCCGGGCGCAGTGAAAGATAACGCCATGGCACATGTACTTTGGCGCTCAACCGCTCTGCCCACAAACTGGTGAGCTTGCGTTCGGCGAGCGCTTTGGCAGTCACAGCGCTCAGCGTGGCAGGCAGATCAATCCGCCGGCCGCGTCGCGCGCCGCCGTCACGCCGCGCTGATTGTAATCCCGCCTGGAAATCACGCGATGAATCATAATAGGCCACTGTGAGGGTTTCGGGTGCCTGGTTCGCCGCGCGCCGCTCGAAGGGCAGCCGCACGGCGTTGCGGGCGTTGATACTCGCGCCGAGATCATTGACGCCGACCGAGACGGCGGCTGGACCGCCTTCGCGCACCGTCAACACTGTGCCATCATCGACAAGCGACAGTGGCACGGTGGCCGCCAGCACTTCGGCAACACCGCGCACCGTATCGCCGGTGGCAGCAAACCCCTCGATCAAGGTCGGCGCGTCAGCCGTGACATTGCCGTCTGCCAAATCGGCGATCATTGCACCCACGGTCTGCGCGGTCTCATCGGCGAACACTTCAAAGCTGAGCGAGGGAATACGATTGCCAAAATCCGCGAGCTGACAATTTTCAAACACAGCATAAGCATGGCCGCGATAGGCCGGTGTTGCTCCAACACCCTCAGCCGACGCGATCAGGGGATCAAGTGCCTGGCCTTCGCTGCCGGTATAAAGACGGAACCCGGTTTCGCTCTTGAAGTCCCCGCCCGCCCCGCGCAACAGATTGCCGTCCGCCCAGATGCGCCCCACCCGCGAGATTTGGCGCGCCGATAGAAGCACCGCAAACGATGCAGAATAGCTATAGACGGTCGTTTTAGGTTTACCTTTGCCGTTCGATTGGCGGTGCGAACTTTCCTTCAGATCGGTCGCCCAGATCACGGTGCCCGCAACCCGCATCTTGCCGAACAATTTGGGGATTGGTGAACCATAGCTCGAACTTTGCACCGCAAGATCGCCGAGGCGTGGTCCTTCCCCCCCCTTTGGCGCGAAGAGCCGCTGGTCGACCTGCTGGCCGATCACAGCGCCAATCGCAGACCCTATCGGTCCGCCCAACGCCCGCCCAATCGTGCTCAAAATCAGCGTTGCCATGACGTATTTCCTTTTGGTGCAAACCAGCATCCCCGGATCGGCCAGAGGATGGGGCCAGGGGTTTCGACCGTGCGGCGCAAATGAGCGTCAGCATGGATCAGGCTGCTCCCGGTCCAGATGCCGAGGTGAAATTGAACAGGCCCCGCCTCGATCAGCAGGATGTTGCCGGGCCTTGCCGGGCCGCGCTGCCGCTTTCGCGCGAACTGATTGAGCAGTGCAGACCAGCTTTCTGCGCTACCCCCCCGCAGCGCATAGCCGGTTGGGGCGGTGCGCACACCGCAGACATGGGCAACCATGCCGACACAGTCGAGGCCCGTCGCGGGATCGCGACCGTGGAGCCGGAACGGCGTGCCGATCAATGCACGGGCACGGCGGAGGATCAACTTATGTGGCATAGCGGGTCAACAGATCATTGCCGGGAAGCTGAGGTTCGCCGCGAAAATTTGCGGCGTTGGCGAAGCGACCGGTGCAGGTGGCAAAGCGGCGATCACAGCCCTGGGTCAGCTCAACCCGTGTGCCTGCCACCGGAACAAAAGCTGCCGGTTCGCGCAGCGTGACCACAGCCCCGGCAGAGGCGATGATCTGGTTGATAAGGCCACCATTCTTCCCGTCGATCCAGCGCAATCTACCAAAGGCATATACACCGTCCGCCGCCGTGCCCGCGAGTGTGATCGCCGCCCCACTCGCCGACATCACCGTTGTGTCCACCCGCAGGGGTGCCAGATCAACCCGGCATCTTTTGTCACCCAAAGAGGCCCGGCATTCGGGCTGAGTCTCTTCAACCACGGGTGCATCGAGCAATGATGTTGGCCCGCGCAACTCGGCGTTGAAACGCCCGTCATTGATCTCAATTGCCCCAAGCTCACCCCGGACCAGCGCAACAGGATCAAGCACGGCGTTCGTCCAGTCCA
>JBJOLA010000232.1:0-11120 GCA_046045815.1 Pseudomonadota bacterium | reverse complement strand
AACAGCCAGCTTGGGTTCCTCGGGATGAGCGCTTTGCCGCAAGGCGTATCACGGCGGCGGGTTTTGGCGGCAAGCGGCGGGGCGATTACGTTGCTCGCGGGCGGCCTTGCAGGATGGAAGGCGGGGCTGTTCGGCGGCTTGGCGGATGCCAACAGCGTCGCCGTATTGCCCTTCAAGAATTTGAGCGGAGACCCATCGCAGGAATATTTCTCGGACGGCCTATCCGAAGAACTGCGTTCAACGCTCAGTCTGAACCAGCAGCTCGAAGTGGCGGCGGAAACATCATCTACCAGCTTCCGTGACAAAGGACTGGACGCAAAATCCATCGCGGGAAAATTGGGCGTGGCCTATGTCCTGGATGGCAGCGTGCGCCGCGCGGCGGACGTGCTGCGGATCACAGCGCAGTTGATCGACGGCAAAACCGGTTTTGAAAAATGGTCACAAAGCTTTGACCGCAAGATGGGCGACGTCTTTGCCATCCAAAGTGAGATCGCGACGTTCGTGGTCGATGCTTTGGTGGCGAAAATGGCGGGTGACAAAACAGCCGCGAAAACTGGTATTGGCGGCACAAAGAACGCAGACGCTTTTGATGACTATCTCAAAGGTCGGGCTGCCTATGAAAGTGTCGGCGGAGAAGATGTCGACCGGCAAGCGCTCGCTTGGTTCGACAAGGCAATTGCGCTCGATCCAAACTTCGCCAAAGCCCATGCTGCCCGCTCACGCACGCTAGCCAGCATTGCCACCGTCACAACACAAGCCCGCGACCTGAGGCTCCTTTACAACTCTGCGATTATCTCAGCCAAAAAAGCGCTGACGCTGGCTCCCGAATTGGCCGACGCTTATTCCGCACTTGCTTTTGCTCTTGTGCGGGGGCGACAAGATATGCGGGCGGCGCGTGAACCGTTTGAACAGTCGCGCAGGCTGGGTTGGGGCGATGCCGATGTGCTGACCCGCTTCTCCGATTATTGCATCAACGTGGGGCGCGTCAAAGATGCCGAAGCCGCGACGAAACGCGTGCTCATGCTCGACCCGCTTAACCCTCGTGTCTTTCGGGTGATGGGGTCAATTCAGTCCGTCGATGGGCGCTATCCTGAAGCGATTGCTTCCATCGAACAGGCGCTGGCGATCAATCCTAAAATGGGCGGCGCCCATGCCGCCATCGGGCTTGTCCAGTTCCGCCTCGGCGCGCTCGACAAGGCACGACAATCCTATGATCAGGAACCCTTCGCCCTATTCCGGCAAACGGGGCTATCGATTATCGACTACAAACGCGGTGATAAGGCCAGGGCGGACACGATGATGGCAGCAATTTTGGCTGAATATGGGGACAATGCGCTCTATCAAAAGGCAGAGATACTGGCGCAACGCGGCGACGCGGACGGGGCGATGAACGCGCTGGAGCGCGGACATGAGATTGGCGATGCCGGACTGCTGTTGATACGCAATGATCCCTATCTTGATCCCCTGCGATCAAACCCCCGCTTTATTCGTTTGCTTAATCAGATGGGATTTGATTAACTCGTTGTTCCTAAACGGGAAGAGGGAAAAATCATGCGCAAATTCACGCTCGCAATTTCAATTGCAACCGCATCGTTGATGGTCTCTGCGTGTAACAATCCTGCCGAGGCGCCAAAGGACGAAGCAACAACTGTGGACGCGACCGAGGCGATGGCTCCTGTCGCCGATGCCAATGCCGCAAACGTCGCTGACGGCAATGGAGATGAGGCCAAGATGGCAGTTTCAGGCGAAGCCAATAGTGCAGTAGATGATGACAAAGGCGGCGATCCTGGCGGCAGGAAATAGGCGTTTGACCTAACGCGCGGCATTGTGCGTCATAGGGTCCGGTAGGCGATAAAAGCGATCCGTTCGCTTCGTCGCTTCCTGTATCCAGTCAAAATAGGATTCCACGCGGGTATAGACGCCGGGCACGCCCGGTTCTGCGCAACCCCGCCCGAAACTGACGATGCCGATCAGCCTTACATTTCTGATGTCACGATCACCCGGCAATTGCGTGAGTGGCCCGCCGCTATCGCCTTCGCAGGAATCGGTGCCCGGCGCATAAGCGCATAATGCCCGGTCCGAAAATTTCTCCCCGTAGATCGCCTTGCATTGTTGATTGGCCATTAGTTTGAGCCTGGTCTCACCCAGCTTTTCCATCAGCGCGCCTTTGTAGCTGGTCCGGCCCCAGCCTGAGGTGCGGACCGGTTGCCCGACCCGCAATCGTTCCAAACCATTGTTCGACGGTTGCGCAACCGGGATCGCGGCGATCCTGTATACCGGGGTGGGGCCGGGTTGCTGATCGGGCACTATATGGAGCATCGCGATGTCGTTGGGCTTTTCGCCGCGCTTGTAGTCAGCGTGCACGATGACACGGTCGATCCGGTAGATCGCCCCGTCGCCCGTTGCCAGATCAAACGCGCCGAGGCGCACACGGACGTCATTCATCGCCCCTGCCCCATCGCGGGTGCAATGTGCCGCGGTGAGTATCCAGTTTCCGTCGATCAACGAGCCGCCGCACCAATGCTGATTCTGCCAGCCTCCCCTGACTGAAGCGACGAAAATTTGTGCCTGCCAGGCCAGTGTACCGGGTTTGACGATATAATATCGGACGCCCATTTTTGTTCTTTCTGGCGGCCCGTCCCGGCAAATGCGTTTGCTTCGCCAATTCAAATAGCAGGCCCTGGTATCACCCGAGCGAAGATTCAGACTCACCGGCGGCAAATAGTCCGGCGTCACGCTGATCGGCATCCCTTCGAGCGGATCACTGTCTGTATCTGCAAGCGCATTGGGCATGGGCAGTCCTGCGGCCTCTCCGGCGCCGCTCCCTTGCGCTGAAACGGCGGACGGCAAGCCTCCGACCGCCAGGGCCATACACATCGCCCCCAACACACGGCGGAAAACGATGGATATTTGCAGCAATATCGTCATATTCCTATCATCGAGCCCTTCTGCTCAACAGATCGACCACACGCTTTTACGGCCCTAAGGCTTTGATGGACGGCAGGGTGCCACAGTGGCTGGGATATTGAAACTGCAGCCGCGCCAATCCCTAGGGTAATCGGGTGAACGTCCCTAGATCGTCATTCCCGCGACGGCGGGAAACCATTCGCACTGAAATGTCAGAAAGTGGCTCTCGATTCGGCAAATTCAGTGTCAATAGATTCCCGCCTTCGCGGGAATGACGGTTTTTTCTTGTTCACCCGATTGCCCTGCACCAATCCCGGGACGCAAGGCGCTTGCATTTTCCGGCGATCTCCGCCAAAGGCGCGGCTCCCTTTATAGGGAAGAAGAAGGCCGGAGGGGCGTCTGCATGGTGCGGCGTCAGCGATCGGTAAGGAAAGGTAAGCAATATGGCTCTCTATGAGCATGTATTTCTCGCGCGTCAGGATCTGGCTCAAGCCCAGGTTGATGCGCTGGCGGCAACCGCCACAGAAATCGTAACAAGCAATGGCGGCACCGTCGTCAAGACTGAGAATTGGGGTCTCCGCAGCCTCGCGTATAAAATCGCGAAGAACCGCAAAGCCCATTATGTGATGCTCGAATTTGATGGCCCCGGCCCGGTTGTTGCCGAGCTTGAGCGCCAGACCCAGATCAACGAAGACATCATCCGCTACATGACGATCAAGGTCGACGCGCATGAGGCCGGCCCATCGGTGATGCTGCGCAAATCAGAACGCTCGGAACGCAGTGATCGTGGGGACCGGGGAGATCGTGGTGATCGCCCGCGCCGTGACCGGGAAGATCGCCCGCGCCGTGATGACGAATTCACAGGAGTTGAAGTATAATGGCTCGCCCCTTTTTCCGCCGCCGCAAAAGCTGCCCCTTCGCCGCCAAGGATGCGCCGAAGATTGATTATAAGGATGTCCGCCTGCTTCAGGGTTTCGTCTCTGAACGCGGCAAGATCGTCCCTAGCCGTATCACGGCTGTCGCCGCCAAGAAGCAACGCGAACTGGCCCAGGCCATCAAGCGCGCACGCCACATCGGCCTGCTTCCCTACATCGTTAAGTAAGAAGGAGTTCTGACATGGAAGTGATCCTTCTCGAACGCGTTGAAAAGCTGGGCCAGATTGGTGATGTTGTCATCGTCAAGAACGGCTTTGCGCGCAATTTCCTCCTGCCCCGCAACAAGGCGCTCCGCAGTAATGCGGCGAACCTCAAGGTCTTCGAAGCCAATAAGGCCCAGATCGTTGCGGACAATGAAACCAAAAAGGTCGCGGCTCAGGCCGACGCCAGTGGCATTGATGGCCACAGCGTGACCCTCATCCGCCAGGCATCAAACACCGGCCAGCTTTACGGCTCAGTCGCGGTGCGTGATGTTGTCGAAGCGCTCGAGGCGGACGGCAAGAAGGTCAACAAGCAGCAGGTTGTGCTCAACAAGCCGATCAAGGCGATTGGCCTTTATGAAGTTCAGGTCGCGCTGCATGCTGAGGTTGTCGTGACTGTTAAGGTCAACGTTGCCCGTTCGCCTGAAGAAGCTGAGCTGCAATCGCAGGGTGTGGACGTGATGGCTTCAATGTTCGAAAAGGACACTGCTGGCTTCACTGAGGATTATGATCCCAACGCTGAACCCGGTGAAATCGCTACTGACGCCGCTCCGGCTGCTGAGGCTGACGACGCCGCATAATTGAGAAAAATCTCCACCGTCTTCCCCGTGTAAATGGGGGAGACGGTGTGAGCTGATTCCGAACGCAATAACCTTCTAACCCGCGATAATCGCCCGGATCGCCGCCAGTGCATCAGCTGCCTTCGCACCATCTGGCCCGCCACCCTGCGCCATATCGGGCCGTCCACCGCCGCCTTGGCCGCCGAGGATTGCGACCGCAGCTTTGACCAGATCAACCGCGTTGAACCGTGCCATCAGATCGGCACTCACGCCTGCTGCAACCGACGCCCGACCTTCATTGACTGCGATTACTGTCGCAATGCCCGAACCCATCCGACCCTTGGCTTCATCAATCAGACCGCGCAGCTCCTTTGCATCCAGTCCATCAATCACCTGACCGGAGAAGGCAACGCCGCCAACATCCTCGGGGCCAGCCTGTGCCGCTCCACTTCCGCCGCCAAGTGCCAAAGCCTTCTTTGCATCCGCCAGTTCGCGTTCGAGTTTCTTCACCGAATCCGCGAGCGCGGCAACCCGCGCGGGGACATCGTCCGGGCTGGTCTTGAGCGTTGCCGCAACCGACTTCAGCTGATCCTCACGGGCAACGAGCCACAGCCGCGCGGCCTCCCCCGTCAGCGCTTCGAGACGGCGGACGCCGCTGGCAACGGCGCTTTCCCCGATGATCTTGATCAGGGCGATATCCCCGAGCGCGCCAACGTGCGTACCGCCGCAGAGTTCGACTGAATAGCGATCCGCGCCCATACTCAGCACGCGGACTTCATCGCCGTATTTTTCGCCGAAGAGCGCCATCGCTCCCGCCGCAATCGCATCATCAGGCGTCATCAACCGCGTGGTGACGGCTTCGTTGGCCCGCACTTGCGCGTTCACCTCAGCCTCGATTGCGGCGATATCGTCGGGTGAGAGTGCGGTGGGATGCGCGAAATCGAAGCGCAGCCGATCCTCGGCGACGAGGCTGCCCTTTTGCGTGACATGGCCGCCGAGCCGGTGGCGCAACGCCGCGTGGAGCAGATGGGTCGCCGAATGGTTGGCGCGAATACGGGCGCGGCGGCCTGCGTCCACGGCAAGGTGGAGGGACTGGCCGATGGTAACGGTGCCACTCTGCACTCTGGCCTGATGCGCGTGGAGGCGACCGAGTGGTTTCGAGGTATCGTCGATGATCAGCGAAAGCCCGTCATCGCCCGATGCCGAACCCGCGTCACCCATCTGTCCGCCGCTTTCGCCGTAGAACGGCGTCTGGTTGGTGAGGATCGTGACGCTTTCGCCTGCCGTGGCGCTTTCGACGCGGGCGCCGTCCCGGAGGAGCGCAACGACCTGGCCTTCGCCTTCAACCGCCGTGTAACCGGTGAATTCAGTGCCGCCGAGGGCGTCGGCAATGTCGAACCAGATTTCACCGGAGGCTTGTTCGCCGGAGCCTTTCCAAGCGGCGCGCGCGGCGGCCTTCTGCGCCGCCATTGCAGCGTCAAACCCGCTGCGATCCACGGTGAAGCCCTGATTGCGCAGCGCGTCTTCGGTCAGATCATAGGGGAAACCGAACGTATCATAAAGTTTGAACGCGGTTTCGCCGGGCAAGATTGCGCCCGCGGTCATCGTCGCGGTGGCTTCATCGAGCAGACGCAAGCCGTTGCTGAGCGTGCGGCGGAACTGGGTCTCTTCCTGCTGCAGCGTCGCCTCAATCGCCGCCTGCGCGCGGACGAGCTCAGGGTAAGCCCCGCCCATTTCCGCGACGAGCGCAGGGACGAGCCGGTGCATCAACGGATCTTTGGTGCCGAGCAAATGAGCGTGGCGCATCGCGCGGCGCATGATCCGCCGCAGCACATAGCCGCGCCCCTCATTAGCCGGGAGCACGCCATCCGCCACCAGAAAGCCGCTGGTGCGCAGATGATCGGCGATGATCCGGTGTGATGCCTGATTGTCACCTGTTGTCAGGGTTTTTGTGATCTCTCCCGATTCCGCAATCAACGCCTTGAACGTGTCGGTATCATAATTGTCATGCTGGCCCTGCAAGACGGCAGCGATGCGTTCTAGGCCCATGCCGGTGTCGATGCTCGGCTTGGGGAGTTCAGCGCGGGTGCCGTCCACAGACTGCTCATATTGCATGAACACCAGATTCCAGATTTCGACGAAACGGTCCCCGTCTTCATCGGGACTGCCGGGAGGGCCACCGAAGATATGATCGCCATGATCGTAGAAGATTTCCGAGCAGGGCCCGCACGGCCCAGTATCGCCCATAGACCAGAAATTGTCCGACGTCGGGATGCGGATGATCCGGCTTTCGGGCAGGCCCGCAATCTTTTGCCACAGCGCCAACGCTTCATCATCGGTGTGATAGACGGTGACCGTGAGCTTGTCCGCCGGAAGACCCCATTCCTTAGTGAGTAAGGTCCAAGCGTGGGTGATCGCTTGTTCCTTGAAATAATCGCCGAATGAGAAATTGCCGAGCATTTCAAAGAAGGTGTGGTGGCGGGCGGTGTACCCCACATTGTCTAGATCATTATGCTTGCCGCCTGCGCGGACGCACTTCTGGCTCGACGTGGCGGTAATGTAGGGGCGCGATTCGAGGCCGGTGAAAACATTCTTGAACGGCACCATGCCGGCATTGACGAACATCAACGTCGGATCATTATGCGGGAGCAACGGCGCGGAGGCGACGCGGGCGTGACCCTGCCCCTCAAAATAGTCAAGGAAGGACCGGCGGATGTCGTTTGTCGATGTCATTTCATGCGCTTAGGCGAGCCGCGCGGCGGTGAAAAGAGGCTAGTGTGCGCCCGCCCGTTGTTTAGGGCGCAAAATTGTAAGGACCGCCTTTTTCGAGACCACGCTGATAGGCCGGGAGGGCGTGGATACGGGCGACGAAGGCGGCCAATTTGGGAAGTGCGGCGCCGCGTCCCTGTGCGATGGCAATTTCTGCGGGGAAGCTCAACATGATGTCAGCCGCACTCAGCCTGTCCAGCACAAAATGGCCAGAAGGGCGGAGCTGGCTTTCCATGAAGCTGAAATGGCTCTCAAGCTGTTCGTTGATGCGCGGGGTGAGCGGTGCGGCGGCATCCCCCAAACGTGAGGTGTAAAGCGCGAGCAGGATGGGCATCATCGCGGAGCCCTCCGCGAAGTGGACCAATTCGAGATGGCTGATATGATCGTCCGTGCCGCGCGCGGGCACCAGCGCCGCGCCACCATGACGTTCACACAGATATTCGACGATGGCACCAGTTTCGTAAATCAGGCGACCGTCATCCTCGATCATCGGTGATTTGCCGAGCGGGTGGATGGCCTTGAGTTCAGGCGGCGCGAGGTTGGTGACGGCGTCACGCTGATGATGTTTGATCTCGTAAGCGGTGCCCAGTTCTTCGAGTAACCAGAGGATGCGCTGCGAGCGGCTATTGTTGAGATGGTGGACGATGAGGGTCATGTGCGGTCTCCTGAGCGAGGGCGTAGCTTGGTCTAACGGCGGTTAAGTCTTCCGCTGATCCTGAGTGGTGACTGAGCGAGGTCGAAGGCTCGTATCGAAGTGCCGTGGTTCGATATGCGTCTTCGACAAGCTCAGCCGCTACTCACCATATGCGGTGGTAAACAAGCTATGGCGCATTTATGTGTATAGCTTTGCCCAAAAAACACAAAGGTCTCGACGGACCACGCCCAAAAGGCCCGCCGAACGCGCGACGGGCCTCTGGTTGTTTGAAACGGTGCCGCGACTTAAACGTCGTCGTCCGCTTCGGGTCCTGTCATGAGCGCGTCGCCCACCTCTTCGGTCTTGCCGCGAATGAGGGCTTCGATCCGGTTCGAAATGTCCGGATTCTCTTGCAAAAATACTTTTGAATTCTCCCGGCCTTGGCCAAGCCGAACAGAGTCATAACTGAACCAAGCACCCGATTTCTCAACGATACCGGCCTTCACACCGAGATCAAGAATCTCACCGGTCTTGGAAATGCCTTGGCCGTACATGATATCAAATTCGACCTGCTTGAACGGCGGCGCGACCTTGTTCTTGACGACCTTAACCCGAGTGGTGTTGCCAACGATATCCTCACGGTCCTTAATCTGGCCAGTGCGGCGAATATCGAGGCGAACCGAGGCGTAAAATTTCAGCGCATTGCCACCCGTCGTCGTTTCGGGCGAACCATACATCACGCCAATCTTCATGCGAATCTGATTGATAAAGATCACGGTGCAGTTCGACCGGCTGATCGAGCCCGTGATCTTGCGCAGGGCCTGAGACATAAGGCGCGCTTGCAGACCAACATGGCTATCGCCCATTTCGCCTTCGATTTCGGCGCGGGGCACAAGCGCGGCGACCGAATCGATCACCAGCACATCCACCGCGTTGGAGCGGACGAGCGTATCGACGATCTCAAGTGCTTGTTCACCAGTATCAGGCTGCGACACGATCAGATTATCAATGTCGACGCCGAGTTTCTTGGCATAGCCGGGATCGAGCGCATGTTCAGCGTCGATGAACGCAGCCGTTCCGCCCACCCGCTGCGCTTCGGCAATGGCGTGCAGCGCGAGCGTGGTTTTGCCCGAGCTTTCCGGCCCGAAAATCTCGATCACCCGCCCCTTGGGGAGGCCGCCAATGCCGAGCGCGATATCGAGACCGAGCGACCCGGTGGAGACCGCCTCAATCTCAATCGCTTCACGGCTGCCCAATTTCATCGCCGAGCCCTTGCCGAATGCGCGGTCAATCTGCGCCAATGCGGCTTCGAGTGCTTTTTCTCTATCTGTGCTGTTCATTACTCTCTCGGAATCGATGACTTTAAGTACGGCTGCCATGGTCGTTCCCTTCACAAACCTCAAGCGCATTCACTCAATGCGTGAAGAGCATGTATGCGCTTTGTTCCGATAGAACAAGGGGGAAACGAAAAATAATTTCACTTTTTGTTCTGCGCGGCTCAGCGCGCGCTCAAAACGTCCCGCACGGCTTCCGCAAGTTGTTGAACCGAAAAGGGTTTTGGCAGAAATGCGATATTATCGAGATCGATCATTTTGCGCAATTGCTCCTCGGCATAGCCCGACATGAACAGGATCGGCATCTTGGGATGGGTTTCGCGGACCTTGCGGACCATCGTTGGCCCGTCCATCACGGGCATCACAACATCGGAAACAATCATCACGATATCGGTGCGGCCTTCGAGAGCCTCCAGCGCGTCCTCCCCGTTCGCCGCCGTCACCACGGTATAGCCGTTGCGAACCAGCGCCCGTTCGGCCACCGCGCGCACCATATCCTCATCCTCCACCAGCATGATCATGCCGCTGCCCCACGTCTCGGTGGGCTTTTCCTTGGCTTTGATGAGCGCGGGTGCGGGCGCCGATTCGCTCTGGTGGACGGGCAAATAGATGACGAAGCTCGTGCCCTTGCCTTCGGTCGAATCAGCAAAGATGAACCCGCCGGATTGTTTGACGATGCCGTACACCGTCGAGAGGCCCAGGCCGGTGCCCTTGCCGACTTCCTTGGTGGTAAAGAAGGGTTCGAAGATTTTGGGGAGGAGTTCGGGCGGGATGCCGCTGCCGGTGTCTGATACGCTGAGCGCGGTATAATCGGCGATGGGCAGGATATCACTGCCCAGCTTGCGGACTTCTGAGGTCGAAACGCCGTAGGTCTGGATTGTCAGCGTACCGCCGCGCGGCATGGCATCGCGCGCGTTGACGGCAAGGTTGACGATCACTTGCTCCAGCTGGCCGGGGTCGGCACGCACCGCGCCAAGACTGCGGCCATGCTTGACGTTGAGGGTCACCGTCTCCCCCAGCAACCGCTGGAGCAGGTTGGAAATCTCCGACACGATATCGGGCAGTTGAAGTATCTGTGGGCGCAAAGTCTGCTGGCGTGAGAAAGCGAGCAATTGCCGGGTCAGGCTGGCGGCGCGGTTCGAATTATTCTTGATCTGCTGGATATCATCATAATCGCTATCCCCCGGTGTGTGGCGCATCAGCATGAGATCACAGTGGCCGATGATCCCGGTGAGAATATTGTTGAAATCATGCGCGACGCCGCCCGCGAGTTGGCCCACCGCCTGCATCTTGGTGGCTTGGGCGACTTGTTTCTTGAGCTTGGATTCCTCGCTATTGTCCTTGATCGAGAGGAGAACGGCAGCATCTCCCAGTCCGCGTGCGCCCGCAATTGTGAGCGCCACCGGCTCCTCCGGCTGATCGCGCAGTCGCACGGCAATATCCCCGGTCATCGCCTGGCCGGTGGCGAAGCGGCGGACCGAATCCGCGACCGCCGCTTTGTCTTCGCGCACCACAAGATCGCCAGGATAGATGGGCTTTGCACCGGGTTGCAGACCGACGGCACGGCAGAAGGCGTCATTCAGGAACAGGAAGCGCCCGTCCCGGTCGGCGAGCGCGAGGCCAAGCGGGAGAATGCCAAGCAGGCTCTGGATATGGGCGATCCCCTGCCCCTTGCCCGCCGCGCCGCCGCCTTCTTCATCAAGCATGATGATGAGCGTGGGGGTTTCGGGCGCGTCGGCCTCGATGGGAATTTGCAGCAGGCGGAGCGGGGTGCCGGCTCG
>JBJOLA010000182.1:0-13693 GCA_046045815.1 Pseudomonadota bacterium | reverse complement strand
GTCGCACGCGTTTTTCCAGCGCCTCTCCCTGATAAGAGAAAGCAAGTTCCGCGCCTTCGGCATGCAATTTCTGGGCAATCCCCCAGGCGAGGCTGCGATCATTGGCGAGGCCCATGATGAGGCCGCGCTTCCCGTTCATGTATCCAGCCATTGGGCCTCCCAAACATCATTGTCGTCGTCATTGGCTCTTAGACCGGAACGCTCCGGGTTTGCCAGTGCTGCGTTGATATGTGCGCCAATTACAATGCCGTAGCCGACCAGCCAGAAAAAAAGCAGCGCAACAATGACCCCTGCCAACCCGCCGTAGGTCAGGGTATAGCCGCCGAATTGGGCAAGTATGCGAGGCAACAAGGTTAGCGCGCTATACCACCAAAGCGTCATGAACAGAGCGCCCGGCCATTTGGGAAAGGATCGGCCCCGGTAATTTGTCGGCGCGAGGGACCAGAACATCAGGAAGGTGGCGGTGAACATCACAACGACTGGCGCAAAGCGGCTTGCCGCCAATCCGTCCGTCACATGTTGCGCCGCCGGAATGAAGCGCGTGATCAGTTCCTCTGCAGCTGTGAGCATGATCTGCGCGACGAAGGCCAGCATCATCAACCCGACGGACAGCACAACGATCACAATGCCAATCAGGCGGTACTGCCAGAACGGCCGGGCATAGCCAGTGCCATAAGCGCGGCGCAATATGTCGCGGATTGTTTCGATGAAGCTGGTCACCGTCCACATGCCGACGAGCGCGCCGAGCCATAGAAGCGGGCCCGTCCGTGCGCTGAGTGTCTCTTGCGCGGTTGTTTCAACCATCGTCGCGATACTGGGCGGCAGCGTTTCGAGCAGACCGTGGATTGCCGCCATATTCTTGTCGGTCTGGCCAAAAATTTGGGCGATGGCTGCGGTGATGATGAAGAATGGAAAAAGGGTCAGCAGGGTCAGATACGCCAGATTGCCTGCGTGCATGAAGCCGTCGCTATAGACTCCGACAACGATCCGCCGAAGGGTTTCAAACGGGCGAGATCCCGGCGCGAAATGGCTCCACCAGCCTTGCCCGTGCGGATGTGCCCCGGGGTGGATACGCCGCTGTTCGGGCGATTCGGGGGAGACTTCCTTCATGAGGCGTCAGACGCCCATCGCCGCCCGTGGATTGCGCGCGTCAGTCCAGCTCGTCACCAGCTCGATCAAAGCGGCGTCATCAGCAGGAACATCGATCATCAACGTCACCAACTGATCGCCGCGCGTGCCGTTCTTGGCCGAAAACCCGCGCCCCTTCAGACGCAGCACCTTCCCCGAGCTGGAACCCTTGGGAACATTGAGCATCACCGGCCCCTCCACTGTGGGCACCTTTACCGCCCCACCGAGCACCGCTTCACCCAGCGTAACCGGCAGATCGAGGCGGACATGATCGCCCTCGCGCGTAAAGAACCGGTGTCTGCCGATCTCGATGGTCACGATTGCATCGCCACTGCCGCCCGGCCCCGGCTGCCCCTTGCCACCCAGTTTCATTGACGTGCCGCTTTCGACGCCAGCAGGAAGCTTGAGGTCAATCGTTTTGCCGTCTTGCAGCGTAATCCGTTGCGGTTTCAGGGCCGCAGCATCCTCAAACGGCACGGCAAGCCGGTAGTTGACGTTCGCACCGCGCGGGGGGGGCGCTTGCCGTCCGCCGAACCCGCCGCCGCCACGCCCGCCGCCGAACAGGCCTTCGAAAATGTCGCCAAGGTCTGCGCCAACCGCATCGCCAAAGCCGCCACCTGGCCCCGGACGAAAGCCGCCACCGCGTCCACCGCCAAACGGGCTCGCTGGATTCCCATCTCCGTCAATCTCGCCCCGATCAAAGCGCGCGCGCTTTTCCTTGTCACCCAATAAATCATACGCGGCTGTTACGCCTGAAAATCGCGCCGCAGCCTGCGGATTATCTTTGTTGGTATCGGGATGAAGCTCCTTCGCAAGTTTGCGATATGCTTTCTTGATCTCGGCCTCTGTGGCGCCTTTCGCGACGCCAAGGGTGGAATAAGGGTCTGCCATTTCCCCTAGTTAGGGACGGAGAAGCGTTGCGGCAACTCCCCCTCGCATTTCAGCCGCTGCGGGCATTCATGACTTCTTTAACGTCTTGCGCCTGACCGCGCGGCAGGATCATCACGTCGTTCCCACTGGCAATGATGATGAGATCACTCACACCCGAAACCGATATGCGCAGTCCGTCGCTGCGGATGAGGGAGTTGCTTGTGTTTCGTGCCATCACGTCACCATCGATCACGTTGCCGCTGCCATCCTTTTCACCAAGCGTGTATAGCGCGTCCCAGCTTCCGATATCGGACCAGCCCATCTCAACCGGTACAACCGCAACCCGCGCCGCCTTTTCCATCACGGCATAGTCGATTGAGTCTGACGGAGCGGTTGCAAAAGCAGCCGCGTCGGGCAGTATGCGCGCGCCAATTGTTTGAGCACCAGCCATAGCAGCTTCGCACCCACCGAGCATTTCGGGGGCAAATTCTTCAAGTGCTGCCAGATAAGCGTCTGCGCGGAACAGGAATATCCCACCATTCCAAACATGATCACCGCCCGCGATCATCTGTTCAGCGGTCACCCTATCTGGCTTTTCGACAAAGCGGGCCACGCGACAGACGCCGGGCAACAGTGCCTCACCGGTTTGGATATAGCCATAGCCGGTTTCTGGGCCATCGGGTTTGATCCCGAAGGTTACGAGCCACCCCGCCTCCACCAGCGGTAGGGCAGCCTCTATCGCGGTCATAAATGCGGGTACATCTGCGATGACATGATCGCTCGGCATCACGAGCATAGGACCAACGAGTTTTAGCGCCGCAAGTGCAATGGCGGGCGCCGTGTTGCGCGCGCAGGGCTCAAGAATGAGCGTCGCGGGCCGGCCGTTGAGCTGTTGCTCCACTAAATCCGCATGATGTGCCCCGGCGACGATGACGGGCGGCGCAAACCGTCCGGTATCCCCAGCGCGCGCGAGGGTCAGCTCAAACATCGTCTCGGGCGCGGTCAAAGCGAGGAACTGCTTCGGGCATGTGGCGCGAGACATCGGCCAAAGGCGCGTGCCTGAGCCGCCTGAAAGGATGACGGGTGTAATCACATAAACTCCTGTCGCTGACGGGGTGCCACGATTCGGTTGAACGCTTTATTAGCGGCCTTTCAGCAAATATTTGTAAATTTCAGCGACAGTGCGAAAAGTGTCGGGATTTTTAACGATGCAACGGTTGAGAAAGGTGAGTCGCGCAAGGTGTTCAGGCTGTTCAAACATTATGTGCCGCACTCGGTGCTGCTGTTGGGAATGCTCGATTTCATGCTGCTGATTTCGGCGGCTGAAACCGGCTGGATCATCCGCGCCCGCCAGATCGGGATGTTTGTAGACCCAATATTCAATCGGGCCGTGCCGCTGTTGAGCTTTGCGCTATCCTTGCAAACGGCCATGATTGCCGTCGGCGTCTACGGGATTGACGCCTTGCTTTCGCTCCGTTTCGCAGCAGCGCGGTTGCTCGTTGCCATCTCGCTCGGTGTGATGTTCCTCTCCGTCTTGTTTTTTGCATGGCCCGGCATGACCTTGTGGCGATCAAATTCGCTATACGCGATGGGGCTGGCATTTCTGTTTCTGATCACGGTCCGCGGGCTGTTTGGCACGTTGTTGGGCAGCGAAGGGTTCAAGCGACGCGTCCTCGTGATGGGTGCAGGGCCGCGCGCGGCGCGCATCCGCAAACTCGCGACGGAAAAGGGCGTTGGCTTCATGGTCGTCGGCCATATCGCGATGAATGACTGTGATCCGGTGATCCACACTGCGATCAACCGCAGCCATATCGAAAGTCTGGCCGAACATGCCGTGCTGCTCAACGCGAGTGAGCTGGTGCTCGCACTCGAAGAACGCCGCAATGCGTTGCCGCTCAACGACCTTATCCGCGTGAAGACGACAGGCATCCACGTCAATGAATTGTCATCCTTCCTTGAACGCGAAACCGGTCGCGTCGATCTGGATACGGTCAACCCGAGCTGGCTGATCTTTTCCGACGGATTTTCAAGCGGCAGACGACTATCCACTTTTGCCAAGCGGATATTCGATTTGCTGGCGAGCTCGATCCTGCTCGTGCTTTCGTCACCGTTGATCCTCTTGACCGCGGTCCTGATCCGGCTTGAAAGCCCCGGCAGCCCCTTCTTTCGCCAGACCCGGGTGGGGCTGTACGGCGAACCGTTCAACCTGATCAAATTGCGCTCCATGCGTCAGGATGCCGAAGTGGCGGGCGAAGCTGTCTGGGCGCTGGAAAATGACCCGCGCATCACCCGCATCGGCAAATGGATCAGGCTATTGCGCATCGATGAATTGCCGCAGACTTGGAGCGTCCTCAAAGGCGATATGAGCTTCGTTGGCCCCCGACCTGAGCGCCCGCAGTTCGTCGCAGATCTCGAAACCAAGCTCAATTATTACGCCGAACGCCATATGGTGAAACCGGGGATCACCGGTTGGGCGCAGATCAATTATCCCTATGGCGCGAGCCTTGAAGATGCCCGGCACAAGCTGGAATATGATCTTTACTATGCCAAGAATTACACGCCGTTTCTTGACGTGTTGATCCTGTTGCAGACTTTCAGGGTCGTGCTCTGGCCCGAAGGAGCGCGCTAGATGATCGCGCTCGTCGGTCTTTGGAGTCATGCGCTGTCTGCGGTGCTGTTTGGCGCACTATCGGTGTGGCTGGCGCAGCGCTGGTTTAGCGAACGCAACGGCAAGATGCTGATGGTTGCCTGCTTCGCGACGGCATTTTGGTCCCTCGCAGCAGGCTCGAACGGTTACATGTCTTACCTCGCCCAACTGAGCGAGCATTTTCGCAATCTCGCCTGGCTCGGCTTCATGTACACGCTTTGGCGACAGGGGGACGGTGAGCGTCGCACCTATTCCGTCATGATCCTATACGCCGTGCTTGGCGCAATCATCGCGCTCGAAATCGGGACAGATGTCGTTCCCATCTTCTTTGCTGGATCGCCGCGCCTGATCGATGCCGCTTTTCTAACATCTGCCGCCTTGCATATGATTGTCGCGGTCGGGGCACTCGTGCTTGTCCACAATCTCTATACGGCGGCAACGCATGAGGCCCGCGCCGCGATCCGCTTGCCGATGGTCGGGCTGGCAGCACTGTGGATTTATGATCTCAACCTCTACACGGTGTCTTACCTGACCTGGGGCTGGTCATACGAACTATTCGAATTGCGCGGGTTGGTTGCGGTTCTGACTGCGCCGATCTTTGCCCTCGGTGCGCGACGCACCCGCAACTGGACTGTGCAACTTTCCCGCACGATGACGTTCCAATCACTCAGTTTGGTCGCCATCGGCGGCTATTTGACGGTGATGGTAATTGTCACCTCGACACTTCAGGCGGTGGGCGGGGAACAGGCACGGCTGGCGCAGGTAACATTCGTGTTCGGAGCGTCTGTTGCCGCACTCGTCCTGTTGCCATCCCGCAAGTTCCGCGCATGGTTTCGTGTCAAAATCTCCAAGCATTTGTTCCAGCACCGCTATGACTACCGCGCCGAATGGCTGCGGTTTACGGATACCGTCGGTCGCCCCGGCGAAGATGCCCTGCCGCTGGACGAACGGATTGTGCAAGCCGTTGCTGACATCACTGAATCTCCCGGCGGTTTGCTGATGGTGCCAGACGCCAGCGGCTCGCTCGTCGCTCAGTCCCGCTGGCAGTGGCAGCTCGTTGACCCGCCGTCACTGGCGGCAAGCGCGGAGGCCGCCGCCTGGTTTGGTCGCACCGCCCGTGTTGTCGAGCTTGACGCCATTCGTCAGGACGAAAGTGATGATGAAGAAGCGCGGATTATCCCGGAATGGATCATCACGGAACAGCGCGCCTGGGCGATTGTCCCGTTGATGCACAATGATCGGCTGGCGGGCATCGTCTTGCTCGAACGACCGGTGATCGCGCGCACGCTTGACTGGGAGGATTTCGATTTGCTCCGCGTGGTTGGTCGGCAAGTCGCGAGCTACCTTGCTGAATCGCAAGGTCAGGAAGCATTGTCAGACGCAAAACGCTTTGACGAATTCAACCGCAGGTTTGCGTTCATCATGCATGACATCAAAAATCTGGTCAGCCAGCTGAGCCTCGTCACGCGCAATGCTGAACGACATGCTGACAATCCAGAATTTCGCGCCGATATGATCGTGACGCTCAAGAATTCGACGGCACGGATGAATGATCTGCTCGCGCGGTTGTCCCAGCACAACAAGGGACGCACCGATGAACCCCGTGCCGTGGCTTCGGGTGCGATCGCAGAAGCCGTTGCCGCATCCAAAAGGGCAGTCCATCCCGTGGTTGTCAGTGGAGAGACTGCCCTGTTCGTGCAGGCTGATCCTGCCCGGCTCGAACAGGCGCTTGGTCATCTGGTTCAAAATGCGATTGATGCAAGCCCGCCATCGGAACCGGTTTCGATCATCATCAACCGCCGCGCTGAGGATATCTGCATCGCCGTGCATGATCGCGGAGTCGGCATGTCGAGCGCGTTCATGCGTGAGAAATTGTTCAAACCATTTTCATCAACCAAAGAGAGCGGGTTTGGCATCGGTGCGTTTGAAGCGCGGACGCTCATCATGGCAATGGGCGGGCGCATCGAGGTGACCAGCCGAGAGGGCGATGGCAGTTGCTTTTCCATCTTCCTGCCGCGCCCGCGTGAATCTTCCCAAAATATCCTTGAAACTGAGGCCATAGCTGCATGAGTGACAAACCAAAATTGCTGATCGTTGAGGATGATGAAGGGCTGCAACGCCAACTGCGCTGGGCCTATGATGATTATGAAGTGATTGTCGCGACGGACCGCGCGAGCGCCATTGACGCACTCCGCGCCGAGGAGCCCGATGTCGTCACGCTTGATCTCGGCCTGCCACCAGACCCAGACGGCGTCAGCGAAGGCTTTGCAACGCTGAGCGAGATATTGGCACTCAAGCCCGATACCAAGATCATCGTGGCGTCCGGCCACGGCGCGCGGGAAAGTGCGATGCGGGCCATTTCGAGCGGCGCTTATGATTTCTATCAAAAGCCGGTGGATATTGATGAGCTTGGCATGATCGTGAAGCGTGCGTTCCACCTCCATGCCATCGAAGCAGATAATGCGCGATTGGCGAGTGCAACACCGGGCAACATCACGGTTCTTGGCGGGATGATTACGGCGGCCCCGGAAATGCTCAAGGTTGCAGGCACAATCGAACGTGTTGCCAATGCAGACGTCACCGTAATGCTGCTCGGTGCGAGCGGCACCGGCAAGGAATTGCTGGCGCGCGGCGTTCATGATGCCGGCAACCGGAAGCGTGGCCCGTTCATTGCCATCAATTGCGCTGCGATCCCGGAGAACCTGCTTGAGGCCGAACTGTTTGGCCATGAAAAGGGCGCGTTCACTGGCGCCGTCAAAATGACCCCTGGCAAGATTGAGATGGCTGAAGGCGGCACCTTGTTCCTGGATGAAGTTGGCGATATTCCGCTACCATTACAGGTTAAGCTATTGCGCTTTTTGCAGGAGCGGGTGGTTGAACGGATCGGCGGACGGACGCCAATTGCCGTCAACACACGCATCGTGTGCGCCACCCACCAGAATCTGGACGTCATGATCAAAGACGGGCGTTTCCGAGAGGATTTATACTACCGTCTTGCCGAGATCGTCGTGCGTATTCCCTCGCTCGCCGAACGCCCCGGTGATGCGCCGCTGCTCGCCAAGCATTTCGTGACACGGTTTTCCGCAACGATGAATCCGAACGTGAAGGGCCTAGCCCCCGATGCCTTGACTGCCATTGATCGCTGGCCCTGGCCTGGCAATGTCCGCGAGCTTGAAAACAAGATGAAGCGCGCCGTCATCATGTGCGATACCAAACTGATCACAGCATCTGATCTTGATCTGGGTGACGTGGGCGATGAAGCTGCGGATGTCATAAACCTGAAGTCCGTCCGGGAAAGCGCAGATAAGACCGCGATCCGTCGCGCTGTTGCCCGCACTGAAGGCAATATTTCCAATGCTGCCAAGCTGCTCGGGATCAGCCGGCCGACGCTATATGATCTGATCAAGCAACACGGCATATTGGTGTAACCGATGCGCCGTTTCGTCATCGTGCTGTTTCTGTGCCTCGCGACGCCTGCTCAAGCAGCGGACCGTGCCAGTGCAAGTTCGGCGATGCGCGCGGGTCTGACTCAATTTTATGCGGGGAACCCAAGGGCTGCGCGGGTGCAGTTGTTGAATGCGATCAAGGCGGACCCAAGTTGGGCGCTGCCACACGCCGTTGCGGGACGGATCAACCTCGCGCTGGGAGACGGCATCGCTGCCCAATCTGAACTGGAACGTGCCCTGGCGGCAGGCATGAAGGAAGCCGAAATCAGCCACCTTCTGGCGGAGGCTTTTCTCCTCCAGGGCGATCCAAACCGCGCGATGGCAGAAGCGCAGATTGTGCCGCCCACCAAAACAGCGCGGGCCTATGCCAGCCGTATCCGAGCACGGGCAGCGCTGGCGATGGGCGATTATAAACGCGCATCAACAGAGATGGACGCTGCGATTGCGCTGGCACCAAAATCATCACTGCTATGGTCTGATATTGCCCGATCCCGATTGACCGGCGGCAACATCGCCGGTGCGGTGGCCGCCGCACAAATTTCAACAACCAACAATCCGAACAACAGCGACGCGTTGATGCTGATGGGGCAATTGGTCCGTGGGCAATATGGTCTGATGGCCGCCATTCCCTGGTTCCAGCGGGTTTTGGAGCTCGACCCGAATAACCTTCCGGCCATGTCTGAAATGGCGGCGACCTTTGGCGATGCAGGCCGCAATCGCGAGATGCTGGAAATGACCCGTCGCATGTTGAGCATCGATCCCGGCAATGCGCGTGCCTATTTTCTGCAGGCAGTTCTGGCCGCGCGCGCTGACAAAGTGCCCCTGGCGCGCAGCCTGATCTACCGGATCAATGGCCGGATGGACGCTGTGCCCGCGATGATGTTGCTTGGTGCAGTGCTCGATTTGAAGGAAGGCAATTCCGAAAGCGCGATTGACACGCTTCAAGACCTTGTGAAGGCACAGCCGACCAATCTCAAGGCGCGCCGTCTGCTGGGCACAGCAATGTGGCGCGCGGGAGACGCCAAATCAGCCATCACGGTTCTTCAGCCGCTGGCAAGGCGCGCCGACGCAGACAGCTACACGCTGTCGGTCATTGGCCGGGCTTATGAGGAAGACGGCAATCGCGGCGCGGCGGCCACCTATCTTGACCGTGCGGCAATGCCCGTGCGCGGCGAACCGGTGCCGTTTGAAATGCAAGGAAATCTAGCTGCGCTCGCCTCTCAAAATATTGTCGATTCTGACAATGCTGATGTCGCGATCCCGAGAATTTCGGCGATGATCGCCGGAGGGCGAAACGCCAGCGCACTCGTCGATGCCCAGCGTATCTTGAGCAAAAATCCTGGCGTGCCCGCGGCGCATGTTCTGGTTGGCGACGCGTTGATGGCACTCAATCGCCCCGCCGATGCCGCCACCGCGTACCGCGACGCCACCAATATCCAATTCTCTGAGCCGAACGCGTTGCGTTTCCTCGCTGCGCTGCAGAAAAGCGGGCAGGATGCCGCCGCACTCCGCGTGCTTGACCTATTCTTGAGCCAAAACCCCCGGAGTGTGCCCGGCCTGCTGCTCGCCTCGGATCATTTTATGGAAACCGGCCAATGGGACCGCGCCATTGAACTTCTTGAAGGACTTCGTACCCGCCTGGGAGACCGGGACGCGACACTGCTGTCTAACCTGGGCTGGGCCTGGTTTAGCAAAGGTGACGCCAACAAGGCCGTGACGTTCGCACGCGATGCTTACGCGATTGCACCCGGCAACCCGGCGGTGGCCAATAGCAGCGGGTGGATCCTCTATAAAACCGGCAAGGACAAAGCGACCGGGGTCGCGCTATTGCAAAAAGCGGTTAGCATTGCGCCGAACCATCCCGGCTTGCACTTCCAGCTGGCGCAGGCGCTGATCGGCACGGGCCAGAAAGAGGCCGCCCGCGTGCATCTCGAAAAGGCTATCGGCACACCTGGATTCGCGGATCGCCAGAAGGCGGCAGCGTTGCTCGCTGGACTCTAGCCGCTGTGCGCCATATCGGCGGACGACATGGACCAAGAATTGATGAAACGGATCGTCGCGGCGCTCGAACGGATAGCGCCGCCCCTTCCTGATCAGACAGCGAAAGATGCCTCGGCGTATCGCTGGCAGAACGGGACGTTGCACCCTGTCCCAAACTTCGCTCCGGTTTCGCTCACGCTGTTGACCGGGATTGACGCACAGCGCGACGCCGTCGTTGAAAATGGTCGTCGACTGGCGGCGGGCCACAGCGCGCACGATATTTTGCTCTGGGGCGCAAGGGGCAGCGGCAAATCCGCCTTGGTCAAATCAAGCATCGCCGCGTTGCAGGCGGGTGGGCAGGACATCATCCTGGTAGAGGTGAGCGCGACAGAGTTTGCCGATCTCCCGCAGCTGTTTGAGATCTTGCGACAGTGGGATCGACCAGCGGTGGTCTTCATCGACGATCTCGCCTTCGAAGGCGGAGACGGGTCTGCCCGTGCCTTACGATCCGTGCTGGAGGGCGGTGCTGCGACACGCCCCGATCATGTTCGGCTCTATGTGACATCAAACCGCCGACACATCGTCGCGCGCGATATCACCGAGCAGGATTCCGCTATCAACCCGCGCGACGTTGTTGATGACCGGCTCGCCCTGGCGGATCGCTTCGGCCTCAGCTTGGGCTTCCACGCCTGTGATCAGGAAACCTGGCTCGCGATGGTCGCGCGCTATGCTGCTGCATTCAATCTCACTTATGATCCAGCAGAAGCGCTGACCTGGGCCACCCAGCGCGGCACACGTTCCGGCAGGATCGCCTGGCATTATGCCGTGGAACTCGCGGGACGTGCGGGTAAGGCGATTTAACGATTAACTTGCCATTCAACCGGCACCCGTCAATCAGCGTTCCCTGACCGGAGAATCATCACCATGTTGCGTTTGAGCCTTGCCGCCCCCTTATTCGCCCTCGCGGCACCGGCATATGCGCAATCGGCGGATCTGGCCTTGGTGACGGCACACCTGAAGGCCGTCACGACGATGACCGCCGGGTTCACCCAAACTGACCGCGCCGGCAAGGCAGTGAACGGCATGCTCAGTCTCAAGCG
Source organism: Pseudomonadota bacterium (assembly GCA_046045815.1). Taxonomy (GTDB): domain Bacteria; phylum Pseudomonadota; class Alphaproteobacteria; order Sphingomonadales; family Sphingomonadaceae; genus Aquisediminimonas. The sequence continues at coordinate 2,522 of JBJOLA010000182.1, read as the reverse complement.
CCCCGGCAAGATTCGCTTCCAATATGAAAAGGGCATCCCCTTGCTGATTGTGGGCGATGGCCATTCGCTAACCTTCATCGATTATTCGGTAAAGCAGGTGCAGCGCTGGCCGATTGGCAATTCACCGCTGGGTGTGCTGCTTGATCCGAACCGGGACATGTCAAAATTCGCCAAGATCATGCCGACAAGTGACCCTCGCCTGGTGATCGTAGAAGCACGCGACTTGCGTCACCCGGAATACGGAGTCATCACCTTGGCGTTCGTTCGCCAGGCGACGGCACCCGGCGGTTTGATGCTGCAAGGGTGGGTGTCGCTCGACAATCAGGGCAACCGCACGTCAATCCGCCTGTCAAACCAACAGTTTAACGTCAGCATGAGCGACCAAGCGTTCAAATGGAGCGACCCGCGCCCGAATATTAAAGGCCACTGACGAAGCTGTTCATATGGGGGACAGGATTCCAATCTATACTGGCACCTGCAGTTACGGTCTGGTCCTTGTGGAATTCCCCCCTGTTGTTCGCAGGACCCAGTTAGCCCGTAACTCGCCAGCGTGACGAACGCTCGGTCGACCCTCGCTCCACGCCCCCGGAGCGGGGGTCTTTCCATTTTGGGGTCAGTTTTTGGGTTCCAGCTTGCCAAAGAGGAAATATCCTGTCATAACTCAACCTAGCATTGCTATGCCGCTTTTGGTTGCGAGCGACGTTAGCAACCTTTGACAAATATGATCTCTTCAAAACTGTGCAAAACCCTTCCACTTCCTGAAGAATCTGCCGTTTATTTCCTACAGTGTGAGACCGTCTCACCCGTCCTGACGCGTTGGCGCTTGCGGGGCATTGCTGCATGCGCTTATACCTATTTTCAATGAACGTGACTCATGCATTTATCGTCATTCCCGCGAAGGCGGGAACCCATTCGTGGCAAAGTTTGACGTATTTCTGGGCCTTCTCGCACAAATATGCGAATGGTTTCCCGCCTACGCGGGAATGACGACTAGGTTCAAATCAACGAGAATTGGTATTAGAGCGTCGGAATGAAAATTGCCTCTTGGAACATCAACAGTGTCCGCGCGCGGATTGATATCGTCGAACGTTTCTTGCGCGAAATGGCGCCCGACATTTTGTGCCTCCAGGAAATCAAGGTTGAGAATGGCACCTTCCCGCTGAAGGCTTTCCGCGATCTGGGCTATGATCATATCGTCCTCAACGGACAGAAGATGCATCACGGCGTTGCCACGATCAGCAAGGTGCCGCTTGATGTTGATCTGCGGCACGATTGGCAGGATAACGGTGAAGCGCGGCATATTGGCGTGCGGTTGCCGAACGGTGTCCGGCTGGAAAATGTGTATGTGCCGGCGGGCGGCGACGTTGCAGACCGGGATGAAAACCCCAAGTTCGGGCAAAAGCTCGATTTCCTCGCACGGATGACGGACTGGTCTGCCACCCTTGCCGAGCCGACAATCATTACCGGGGATTTCAACATCGCCCCGCTTGAAAATGACGTGTGGGGGCATAAGCAGCTTCTCAATGTCGTCAGCCATACGCCGCTAGAGGTCGAGACTTTGGCACGGTTTCAGGCGAGCCATGACTGGGTTGATCTTGGCCGTCACTTCATCCCAGAGCCGGAGCGCCTGTTCACCTGGTGGAGCTACCGTTCGCCCGATTGGGAAACGTCCGACCGCGGCCGACGCCTCGATCATATGTGGGCGTCCCCCAGCGTTGCCAAGCAAGCCGTGGGTCATCAGGTCCACAAAGATTGCCGGAACTGGGGCAAGCCTTCCGATCATATTCCCATCGTGACGGAATTTGCCTTTTGAGCGATCCACGCAACCCTGCCCGTGCGATCGACGCGCTGCGCCGGGGCTGGCCAGTGGTGATCGACGGTTGCATCACCGTGCTCGCGGTTGAGAGCGCGGATGATGGGCGGCTGGCCGCGTTCGATCCCGCCGCGCAAGCCGACATCCTGATTTCCGCATCGCGTGCAGCGACACTCAAACTCATCAATCAGCGCGACGCCGCCACCGAAACAGGGCCAGTGATGGTCGGACGGACGCCGTGGCTTGATCTGCCCGCTGCGGTGGCGCTGGCCGACCCGGCAACCGACCTCGCCCATCCCTTGCAAGGACCCTTCCGTGCCGTCCCGTGTGAACAAGCAGGGGCGGCGAGCGCAGCATTGGAACTGGCCCGGCACGCAGGGTTGCTGCCCGCTTTCTTTGTTCGGACTGGTGTTCATGATCCCGCAGCCTCCGTCTCCGTTACTGAGGTGGCTGAATGGGATGCGCCGTCCCGCCTCGGAATTGCGGCGCGGGCGCATTTGCCTGTTGCGGCGGCTGAGGCTTGCGAACTAGTCGCTTTCCGCGGCCCTGAAATGGCGGGGGAACATGTTGCGCTGGTAATAGGGCAGCCTGACGGGACGCTGCCACTGGTCCGCCTCCACAGCGAATGCTTGACGGGCGATGTGCTGGCGTCGCTCAAATGTGATTGCGGGCCGCAACTCCACGCCGCCCTCGCGTTGATTGCCGAAAA
>JBJOLA010000136.1:0-3738 GCA_046045815.1 Pseudomonadota bacterium | reverse complement strand
ATGCTCGCCGCCGTCGCCTCAGTTCTTAAATTTGAGAAGAAGCCCACTTTGGGCCTCGCCTTCCAGAACAAGATGGTCGCCGACCTTGCCGAAGGCACCGGCCTTGATACCATGACTGTCGCGAGCTTCCTGATGCAGCACGAGCCGCTCTTGAGTGGTACTAACCCGGCACAAGCGCAGGCTTCGCGGCAGCAGCTTGGCGGCTCCTATCTGATTGTTGACGAGGCCTCGATGATCTCCAACAATCAAATGCACGCACTTGTCACCGTCGCCAACCGCGCGGGCGTCGACAAGCTTGTCCTGGTGGGTGATCGCCAGCAGTTGCTCTCCATCGACGCGGGCAAGAGCTTTGCACTCAGCCAGGCGGGCGGGATCGCAACGAGCCGGATGGACGAGAATCTGCGTCAGCGCACACCCGAGCTGCGCGCGATAGCGGCGCTCACCAATAATGGCAGGGCGGGCGAAGCGGTCAAAATGCTGGGCGAGCGCGTTGTTGAAAGCGGCGACAGGGTAGGCGAGGCCGCCGCCTATTGGCTCAATCTGCCCGAAGAAGAACGCTCGGCAACGATGCTGTTTACCAGCGGGCGCGAAAGCCGGGCTGAGCTGAATGAAGCGATCCAGCTTGGCCTCAAAAGTGAAGGTAAGCTCAGAGGTGACGGGTTGACGCTGACCGTAGCTGAACGCGTGGACCGAAGCCGCGAGGAGCTACGCTTTGCGCACAGCTATAAGCCAGGATTACGGCTCGAAGTCTGGTCGAAGATCCAGTCGGTTGGCTTGGAGCGCGGCGAATACCGCGTCTCACGGGTGTTTAACAACGGCAAGGTTGAACTGGAGCGGAACGGCAAGAAGCAGACCTTTGACCCGCAAAAGCTCGCCTCAGGCGTCAAGCAGGACAAGATCAACCTTGTCGCCACAAAGGAGATCAAAGTGCATGAGGGCGACAAAATCCGCTGGACCGCCAATGACAAGCCGCGCGATTTATTGAACAGTGCGATGGCGCGCGTAGTCGGGATTGATGCAAGCTGGATCATGGTCGAACGCGCCGACCAGAGCGTCGTGCGGCTCGCCGTGGACGACCCGATGCTGGGGCGGATCGACCTTGCCTATACGCTCAACATGCACATGGCCCAAGGCATAACCACCGACAAAGCTGTCGTCGTCATGGGCGCGTTCGAGCGCTTCCTGTCCAACCAGCGGCTGTTCAATGTGGCGGTGACGCGGGTGCGCGACGATCTGCGTGTCATCACCGACGACAAGGAAAAACTCACCAGCCAATTGAACCGCACCACCGGCGACAAATATTCAGCGCTTGAGGAAGCGGGCCGTCTCGACGTCGACAAGCACATAAGCGCAGCGCGCGTGCCCGACAAGCCGTTCGATCCGACCCGACCCGACGGCCTCGCTCTGGCGCGCGACAGCCTACCGGGCGGACCCGAACGCGCGCCAGCACCGCGCCCGGAAACCCAGAAACAAGCACCATCATTGCCGGTGCCCGAAAAGATCAAAGGACTTGAGCTATGAACATGACAACACCAATTTTACGGCAATCCGACACCTCGGGAACGGGGCGGGCACTCATACCCGGCCATCATCAGCTTTCGCTGTGTGAGGACATTGCCGCCATCTTGCAGCGCGCAAACCAAGCCTATCTTGAGGCACCAACAGGCACCGGGAAAACACTGGCGATTGCTTTGACTGGCGAAATGATTGCGCCCGCCAGAGCAATTTATCTCACACACAGCCGTGACATCCAAAGACAAGCAACTGGTGAACTGGCCCGCTTCGAGCGCGAAGGACTGGTCAACCCAGACCGGTGGCAGGTTATGACCTGGCAGCGGTTTCGCAGCGCAGCGCAGCGCGGCGTGCTGCGCGAACTCGTCGGAACTGACAGCCCTGAGCTCGTTTTCGTTGATGAATGTCATTTCGGTGGGACCGCGAAGGGCATCACCTTAAAATCATTTGCCGCGATCAAGGCCGCTGCCCAGAAAGTCGTCTGGGTTTCAGCGACCCCTTGGAACCTGGATGAAGCTACGTTGGGCGCGCGTAGCGGACATACGGCCGCATTGTCGATGGATGATGCCTACCGCCAAAAGTTACTGAACCCCGTCGAACTGCTCCGCGTTGACGGCGGACTTCACATCAGGGCGGCTGTTGCCAACCTTGAGTTCCGAAGCGGAAAGGCCTTTTCTACACTTGCGAGCAGGCTTCTCGAAATCAACGAAGCCGATGCACAGCAGACTTACCTGGAACTCTCGGCAGAAATTCGAGCGATGACAGGCCGCACCCTAACAATGGCCGATGTCGCTCCGATCGTTCGTCATCGCTACCGCCTTATGGCTGATCTCTATATTGCGCGGCACCGGTCTGAACGCGCGATGTTCTGGTTACCAAACAAGCTTTTTGCCCGTGAGTGTGCGGCCTATATCACCAAACGGCTTCCAAGCGGCCAGAGCGCCAAAGCGATTATCGACACCGAAGGGCTCGCATATGAGGTTGAAGAGAGCAGGGCGGCAATCGCTGCGTTCGAGGATCCGACGAGTGATGTGCGGGTTGCTTGCGTCGTGTACAGATTGCGCGAAGGTTTTGATTCCCCAGAATTACGGCTTGGTTTCGACTGCTCATGGTCGCCCCAGAACGTTCGTATCGCTGTCCAGAAAATGGGGAGACTGACTCGGATATCGGCGGATAAACCAACAAGCCAGTTCTACTATGCTGTCGACGTCAAAACGGTCGCCGGCGTCAGCGCGCGCCAGCTCGCACCAGAATATCTAAACAAGGTCCGCGAGACATTCGAAACCAACGGTGCGGCCACCCAATTTATGGCTGAGGCGCTACTGGAAGCTCGTATGCTGACAGCCGCAGCTGCGGGATCAGTCGTGCATACCCAGGCTAGGGCAATGTCAGAAACACTCTATACCGAGAATGCGGCTGTTCACGCCGTTAGAATGCCGCTTCTCGCATTCGACCGTGTTGACCAGTTCAGGGTGATCGACAGTGCGATCCTTTCCGCAGCCTGCCAAGCATCTGAAGGTCGCCACACTACGGAGCAGGGGATTGAGCTGGTTCTCAAATCCTATGAAGCGGGTGAGCAACCGGATCAGAACAGGCGTTCGCACCGAGAATTGGTGAAGCGGTGCCGCCAGGATTCTCCCCTTTACGAACCAAGCTATGTTGCGAGAATGCAAGCTGCTGCACCTGCAATGCTGCAAAAATGGGAGGAATTGGCGCGGCGAGTCATTATCGATAAATACACGCGACAGGTACGCGTGACTGCGCTTGTTGAGAGGATTTTGGCAGGCGAGCCTCGACCGTCAAGCAACACGACTGATGGGAAACTTCTCGGGCGCGTCCTCACACTGAACGGCCCTTTGTCAGAGCCTGAGCTCATCAAAAAAATGGAAGCCGCAGGCTTATGGATGCCCAGAGACAAAAGGTTCACAGAGTTCAAAGCTGCAACAAAAGCCAATATTGAGCGCATAGTTGGAGATATCGAGCGCGGCGGTAATCCACCCTCACAAGGGACTGTTGATCGGAGGCGTTTGAGTGGCTGGCTCTCACCTTGCGGGAGCAAGACGAGACAGGATGTGCGCGCCCGCATCGCCGCCTGCCGTCCCGACTTACTCCCTAAGGGTGTTACCTACGGCGAACGCGACCAACGGCGAGCTAAGATAATTCAGGACATTCTCAACTATGTGCGCGAAACCGGCGCGCTTCCCAAGATAAAGCACCCCCTTGGCC
>JBJOLA010000131.1:0-16765 GCA_046045815.1 Pseudomonadota bacterium | reverse complement strand
CTGGGTGCGCTTATCGTGTTCCGGCTGCTCAGCCACGTGCCGCTTCCCGGCATTGATCCGGTTGCGCTGCAAGCTCAGTTCGATACGACCAAGGGCGGCGTTCTTGACTTCTTCAATATGTTTTCGGGCGGTGCCCTTGCGCGGATGAGCCTGATCGCCCTGGGGGTTATGCCTTACATCACGTCCTCGATTGTGGTTCAGCTCGCGACGTCGCTGTCGCCAACGCTTGCTGCCATCAAGAAGGAAGGCGAAAGCGGGCGCAAAAAGCTCAACCAATATACGCGATACGGCACGGTTTTGCTGACGATCGTGCAGGGCTATTTCATCGCCGTTGGCCTGGAAAGCTGGGGTGCGGCACAAGGCCATTCTGCCGTTGTTGAGCCGGGCATGTTGTTTCGATTTGCATGCGTTACTGCGCTTTTGGGTGGCACGATGTTCCTCATGTGGTTGGGCGAACAGATCACCAGTCGCGGCATTGGCAACGGCATCTCCCTGATCATCATGGCCGGGATCGTCTCTCAATTACCACAGGCGCTGGTCAATCTTTTCGAAGGTGGCCGCACGGGTTCGATGTCGCCCCTGCTGATCCTGGGGATATTGATCCTCGTGGTGGGGCTGATTGCTTTCATCTGCTTTATGGAGCGGGCTCAGCGCCGGGTGTTGATCCAATATCCCAAGCGCCAGACCCAGCGCGGGATGATGCAATCGGATAAGAGCTTCTTGCCGTTGAAAATCAACACCGCCAATGTGATCCCGCCAATCTTTGCGTCGTCGCTGCTCCTGATGCCGCTGACGATTGTGCAATTTGCGGGCCAGCGCGTTGCGGGAGAGAGCAAGTGGGGCGATTTCGTTCTGCTGATCACCACCAGCCTGCAACATGGTTCACCGTTGTATATGGCGCTCTATGCGGGCGGAATCATCTTCTTTTGCTTCTTTTACACGGCGGTTGTGTTCAACCCTGAAGAAACTGCGGATAATCTAAAGCGCAACGGCGGGTTCATCCCCGGTATTCGTCCCGGTAAGAATACCGAGACCTATCTCGACTATGTGCTGACCCGCATCACCGTGATTGGCGCAGCTTATCTAACGTTGATCTGCCTGGTGCCGGAATATCTGGTGAAGGCGCTGGGCATCCCGTTTTATCTTGGGGGCACCAGCCTGTTGATCGTCGTCAACGTCACGATTGATACGGTCACCCAGATTCAAAGCCATTTGCTCGCCCATCAATACGGCGATCTCATCAAGAAGTCGAAGCTCAAGGGCGGGCTTCGTCGCACCTAAATCAAGTATCGGGGGGATAGGCGATGAACATCATCCTGCTTGGGCCTCCTGGGGCCGGCAAAGGCACTCAGGCGGCAAGGTTGGTCGACGAGCGTGGCATGGTCCAGCTTTCAACCGGGGACATGCTCCGCGCCGCTGTGAAGGCAGGCTCACCCGTTGGTCTCAAGGCCAAAGCAGTGATGGACGCCGGTGAGCTGGTCTCGGATGAAATCGTGTCGGGTATCATCGGTGAAGCTCTTGATGGTTTTTCACTTGATACAGGCGTCATTTTCGACGGTTATCCGCGCACCGCGGCGCAGGCTGTTTCCCTTGATATTATCCTGCAAGATCGCAAGCGCACACTCAACTATGTGATCGAGCTCGACGTTGATGAAGACTTGCTTGTCGAGCGCATCACCGGGCGTTACACCTGTGCGAAGTGCAACGCGGGCTATCATGATCGTTTCCAAAAGCCCAAGGTGGAGGGTGTCTGCGATCAATGTGGTAGCACTGAATTCAAGCGCCGTCCTGATGACAACGAAGAAACGGTGCGCACTCGAATGGCTGAATATCGCGGCAAAACCGCGCCGATCCTGCCGATTTACGAAGCGCGCGGTTTGGTCCGCAAGGTCGACGGCATGGCAGACATTGCGCACGTAACTGCCGCAATCGAGGCCATCCTCGCGCGCTGACTTCGCACGGCGGATTTAACTGCTAAACTACGATCACTGCTTCGAGTCGAAGGCAGAAAAAACAGAGGGCCGCATCACCAAACCACCGTCAGGGGGATGCACTATGGCCGTTTCTGATCATGTCGATCTCAATACATTCGTCGAGGGCGTCAAAAAGCGCAATCCGGGGCAGCCTGAATTTGTTCAGGCAGTGCAAGAGGTTGCGGAGGATATCTTCGAATTTATCGAGGATAAGGAACCCTATCACGAATATCAGATTTTGCGGCGCATCGCGGAGCCAGACCGGGTCGTCAGCTTCCGGGTCTGCTGGGAGGATGATCAGGGCAACATCCGTGTGCAGCGGGCTTGGCGGGTGCAAAACAATAATGCGATTGGCCCCTACAAAGGCGGGATGCGCTTTCACCCCTCGGTGACGGAGAGCGTGCTAAAATTCCTCGCGTTTGAACAGACTTTCAAAAATGCACTGACTGGTTTGCCGATGGGGGGCGGGAAGGGTGGTTCAAACTTCAATCCCAAGGGTAAAAGTGATCATGAGGTGATGCGTTTCTGCCAATCCTTGATGACCGAGCTTTACCGTCATGTCGGCGCGGACGTGGACGTACCCGCTGGCGATATTGGAGTTGGTGCGCGCGAGATTGGCTATATGTTCGGCCAGTATAAGCGGATCACGGGGGAATTTACCGGGGTTCTCACAGGCAAGGGCCTCGAATATGGCGGATCGCTGATCCGCACCGAGGCGACAGGCTACGGCGCGACTTACTTCCTCCAAAATATGCTTTCCACCAAGGGACAGGCGCTGGAGGGCAAGACTGCTGTCATCTCCGGATCGGGGAATGTTGCAACACATGCGGCGGAAAAGGTGACGCAGCTTGGCGGGAAAGTGCTCACTCTGAGCGATAGCGCGGGCTTCATCCACGATCCTGACGGGCTGACGCAGGAGAAGATCGACTGGATCAAAGACCTCAAAAACAAGCGTCGCGGGCGCATTTCGGAATATGTGGATGAGTTCAAAGGCGCGACTTATGTGGAGGGTAAAACACCGTGGGGAGTGCCATGCGACGTCGCCATGCCGTGTGCCACCCAGAATGAACTGCTCGGGCCGGACGCAGAAATGCTCATCAAGAACGGCTGCATGGCGGTTGCGGAAGGAGCCAACATGCCCACCAATCTTGAAGGCGTGCACATCTTCAAAAAGTCACGAATATTGTTTGCGCCCGGTAAGGCGGCGAACGCGGGCGGGGTTGCGGTGTCTGGCCTTGAAATGAGCCAGAACAGCGCGCGCATTTCGTGGAAGGAAGAGGAGTTGCAACGCTTGCTGCTCGACATCATGGCAGGAATTCACAGTCGATGCACCGAATATGGTACCGACAAGGACGGCCACTGCGACTATGTGAAGGGTGCCAATATCGCGGGCTTCAAGAAGGTTGCCGATGCAATGTTGGCATATGGCGTCGTCTAGGCCATTTTTATCTCTATTTATCTCAATTGAGGGGACAGGCTGAAAATTAACGATAGATGTTAATAATTGGGTTGTTGCGTCGATGCATAGCTGGCGCGGGCAAGATCGTTACTTTGAAACGACAAAGCCACTGTTTGCGTATCTCTGAATGGGGGGCATCCACTTCAGGAGGTAACTTATGGCACATACCCAAGGCGGCCACCGTGGCCAAGATAATGACAGCAATTATGGCCGGTTCGGGCGCATGTTCCCCGACATCAAAGGTCCCGTATTTGATCGTGCACTGATGGCACGGTTGGGCAAGACGATGATCAAGGATGATAAGGGGCAAGTTTTCAATCACCCTGATGATGATGAAAATGCACCTGGCACGGATGGCAAGGGAGGCTTGCCAGCAGGCTATACGTATTTCGGCCAGTTCGTCGATCATGACATCACTCTCGATCTGACCGGACTTGGTGAACAAGAGCAAGATAGCGGCGCGATTGAGAATTTTCGTTCTGCGCGCCTCGATCTTGATTGTGTTTATGCGCACGGCATCGGGGGAAGCCGATTTCTCTATGATGCGGACGCCTACACATTCCAAATGTCAAAGAGCAATATCACCCCAACCAAAACGGGAGCCGTGCAAACTAAGTTGGATCTTTTCCGCGCGCCAACGGGAACTGCCCTTATCGGAGATCACCGCAACGACGAAAATGTGATTGTCTCCCAGATCCAGCAGGCGTTCACCCAATTTCATAACAAGCTGATGAAAGATAAGAGCATCATTGATGGAAGCGTGACCGGTGGTGAGCGTTTTCGTGCTGCCGCGCGCATCGTCCGTCATCATTATCAATGGGTTGTGCTGAAGGACTATCTAAAGCGAGTTTGTGACACCGACGTGTACAACTCAATGGTGCCTGCGGTGATGGGCGTGCAGCCCTCGCTCAAATATTATCACGATAACGATGCAAAATGGCCCTATATGCCAATCGAATTCTCTGGCGCGGCCTATCGGTTCGGCCACTCGATGGTACGCCCGTCCTACGCGCTTAATGCAGAGATGGGCACGGGGCCTGCCAAGCTTCCAGGCCGAACCCGCATACCATTTTTTGACGTTGCACCCGGTGGGGAAGATCTGCGCGGGTTTAAACCGACCGCTCCCAAGCGGGGAATTGACTGGGGCTATTTGCTCAAAATCCCCGGGACGCCCCCCAATGCGGGATTCCCAACGGGCGATGATCTGAAATTCTTATGGCAACCGGCCTACCGGATCGACTCGCTATTGGTTGATCCCCTGAGCCAATTGCCTGATCATATGAGCCGACTGGACCCAAATGAGCGGAGCCTAGCCTTCCTCAATCTGCTCCGCGGCGCAATGCTCCAATTGCCGACGGCGGAACAGGTTGCGTCGAAGATGGTGTTACCAACGGGCGGCATTGGCGCTTTCCCATTGATGGACCCGGAGAATATCTGGTCGTTTGGTTCGCGCTTTATGACACCTGCCAAGCTCACCAACGACGACAAGGCCCGGATCAAGGAACGCAAGGCAATAGGCAATGCACTCGGTGGTCAAACACCGCTCTGGTATTATATCCTCCGAGAGGCTGAATATTATCAGACAGCGAACAGCAGCGATATTTTCGGTGGCAGGAAACTCGGGCCGATGGGGTCGATCATCGTGCTCGAGACGTTTCTTGCGTTGCTCTGGTTGGATCAATCATCGATCATGCACACCGCCGGTTGGCGCCCCCATGCCAAGATCAAGGGGGACGTTCATGTCGCGGACTTCCAGCTACGTGATTTGATCACATATGCGCTGACATAGACTCGGGCCCGGTCGTCGGCAAACCGCTGGCGACCGAGGCTCGGCCTTAGGTTTTGACAAGCAACTGAATGTGTTGCACCTTCGCGCCGTTGTTAACGGGAAGAGGGAAGCAACATGGAAAATACGATACTCGCGCCAGCCGCTGTGCTGGTGCTGTGGTCACTCATTGTCTTGGTCTGGCTAGCCGCGACACGCCTTCCGGGGATGTCAAAGGCGGGGATAGACCTCAAGACAGCGCCGCCGGGCGGCCGAGGAATTGATCTTGAACCGGTGTTGCCGGCGAAGCTCAACTGGATATCGCACAATTACGCACACCTGATGGAGCAGCCCACGCTGTTCTATGCGGTTGTGGTCATCCTCTCACTGTCAGGCGCGGGGGGCGGGATCAATACGACATTAGCTTGGGCCTATGTAATTTTGCGTATCATTCACAGTTTCTGGCAGATATTGATCAATGTCACGATGATCCGATTTTTGATCTTCCTGCTCGGAACTCTCTGTCTATTTGCGCTAGCGATCAACGCCGTGCGCGTCACTTTGGGGGTTTGAAACGATGACACATCAAGAAATTTTGCATCCCGTCGTCGCGCTCGCGGCGTGGACGATGATCATGTGGATCTGGATGTATGTGACACGCATTCCAGCGATGCAAAAGATTCCAGGGCTTGATCCGAATGCAATGGTGGGCGGCACTGGCTCTGATTTGGATAAAGCGATGGCGGGCAGCAAGGTTCAGTGGATCGCCCACAATTACAATCATCTCCACGAAGCGCCGACCGTATTTTATGCGGTTGCGATCGTTTTGGCGATGGTTGGCGCGGGTAACGGCATGAACGCGACGATTGCATGGATATACGTTTTCCTGCGGGTGGCGCACAGCCTGTTGCAGGTGCTTTGGAACCGGGTGATTGCGCGCTTCGCGGTATTTGCTCTCTCGAGCTTTGCGCTCATGGCTTTGGTACTGCACGCCTATTTGGCGGTTATTCACCAAGGCTAACGACTGAAAGCGGCGGCCAGTTCTATGTGGGTTGACCATCGGAACTGGCCGACTGGCTGTATCCAATCGAGGCGATACCCCGCGGCCACCAACGTTTTGGCATCGCGGGCAAATGTGGCGGGATTGCAAGAAACATAAGCGATTTTGGGCACTGTCGATTGTGCGATCTGGGTGATCTGCTCAGTTGCGCCGGCACGCGGCGGATCGAGAACGACACCGTCAAAACTTTTAAGCTCCTCGCTGGTTTCTGGCCGCCGGTAGAGATCGCGGTGCTCGACTGAGACCCGGCCTGTGCTTTTGAGCGCAAGTGCAAGATCGCGCGCGCCTTCGACGCAGTGGACGGGGCCAGGCAAGGACAGCGCAAAGGTGCCGAGGCCTGCAAAGAGATCGACGATCTGGACGGACCCAGCAAGTGCCCGTTGAACTGCACCGATCAGCACTGCTTCGCCCTCAGTGGTCGCCTGCAAAAACGCCCCCTCGGGCAGGGCGACTTCTATCCCGCCCAAAGTCACCGTCACCGGAACCGGCTCCCAGCGCGGCGATGGGCCATAGCCTTCGTCGAGGGAGAGGCGGGCCAGCTTATGCCGCACCGCGAAATCGGTGAGCGCTTCTGCCGCCGCCAGCCCTTCAGCTTCAACGCCCGCAATCATCAGATCCACGCCCTGATCGGTACAGGTCATGCGGATGTCCGCCGCGCGTTTATCCTTCATCAGCATCGGCAGCAGCGCGCGGAGTGGCTGGATCAAGGCCCCGAGTTCAGGACGCAGGATCGGGCATTCGCGCTGGTCCACGATTTTGTGGGTACCGCCTTCGTTGAACCCGATGAGGATCTGCTTGCCGCGTCGCTCTGCCCTGAGTGCTGCGCGCCTGCGTGATTGTGGCGGGGAGAGGTGAGGGGGCAGCATCTCCGGCACCCACACGTCCTGTCCCTTCAACGCGCCCGCAATCCGATCGGTTAGATAGGAATGATAGGCGTCGTCATCCAAATGTTGCAGCTGGCATCCGCCGCATTTGGGAAAGTGACGGCAGGACGGCGCGGCATGATGCGGCCCGGGTTCGATACGACCATCAGCACGCAACCAATCACCCGGTGCAGCCAAGGCGGCAAAGCGACCGTCCGCCGAAACACCGTCTCCGCGCGCCGCAATCCGAATAATGAGATCGGGATCGTTCACAGACATGCCTCCAGAGCCTCTGGGAGCCTCGTAGAGAGGTCATCAGCGATCAATGCCGACCCGGATAGCCTAGCGGCCTCTGCGTGCAGCCAGACCCCCGTACAGGCCGTTTGCAACGCATCCATGCCACTGGAGAGTAAAGCTGCAACAATACCGGCGAGGACATCCCCGGTTCCTGCGCTCGCGAGCCAGCTCGACGCGGCGGGTGCAACGCAAACTCGGCCATCTGGCGCCGCGATCACGGTGTCCGCACCTTTGAAGATGATGACGCAATTGCTGAGCGACGAAGCGGCGTGGGCTTTGTCGATTTTGTTGCCGGGGAGTTTGCCGAACAAGGTTTCGAATTCTCCGTGATGCGGGGTCAAGATCGTGGGAGCGGGGCGGTTGGCCAGCTGGGTGGGGCTATCGAGCAGCATGATCGCGTCCGCATCAAGAACCAATGGGACGGGGAAATCCAAAGCTTTGGCGACAAGCTTCCGCGCCCCTTCGTCACGACCTAATCCGGGGCCGATCAGAAACGCGCCCAGCCGCTTGTCGGCGATCATTTCTTCCATGCTGCGGCGGACGATGGCGTGCGGGGCGGGAGCATCACCGCTCAAGACAGTATATCCGGCGATCCGGCATGCGGCGGAGGCGGCGAGGGCTGCGGCTCCCGGCATCGCTCCGGCAGCGATCCCGACCATGCCGCGCGAATATTTATGTGCTTTTGCAGACGGCGCGGAGAGGCGAGGGCGTTCCAGCACCCTTGTTGTCCCCGAGACTGGCACGCCAATATCTTCGATCATGACGGTGCCACACAGGTCTGCGGCGGGCTGGAGCAGATGCGCAGGCTTGAGCGCACCGAGTGCCACCGTGACATCGGCCCGCACTGCGCCGAGGGCTGCGCCACTATCGCTATCAACGCCGCTGGGCAGATCAACCGCCACAATGAAGCGCGCTTCCTTCGCCAGTCGGTTGAGCGGGGCCGTGATTTCGGGTTCGAGTGGACGCGCTAGGCCCGTGCCGAACAGCGCGTCCACGAGAATGGGTGCAGGGGAAGCAGCATCAAGTGTTTCAACGGGGCCATCCCACGACGATCTTGCGACGACCGCCGGGGGGGATCTGGGTTCGCGCAGGGCTGCCACCCGCACGTCAATGCCCCTTGCTTTAAGGAGGCGTGCCGCGACATAGCCATCGCCGCCATTGTTCCCGGGCCCGCACAAAACCAGCGTTTCGCGTCCGCCGCCATAGCGCCATACGGCTTCGGCGACTGCAGCGCCTGCCCGTTCCATCAACGTATCGACGCTTGTTCCGCCAGAGATTACGGCCTGTTCCGCCGCGCGCATTTCTGCCGCCGTCAGGATCGGGCCAGAAAGTGGCGTCATGGCGTCGGCTTTGCGACCCCCTTGACCGTAGCGGGCAGGCGGTAACGATCTCCACCGAGCGTGACTTCGATCAAGCCCTCGCCCACGGGAGCAACAACTGCCGGTTCCGAGCCGTCCGCCGCGACGACGCCGCGACCGTCGGTGGTAACCAACAGCCGCCGAAATCCGCCGTCTGGATGGTGGATCGTCAGGATCATACCGTCCTTATTTGCGCTCCGTTCATAGGGACAAGCATCTGCAAATTCTTTCGCCCCCTGCGTGGCGCAGGAGATCATTTGAGTTTCATTCGCGCCATCCGGAAGCGTTGCGGCAACATCCTTCTCACCACCACAGGCCGAAAGCGCCGCCCCCAGCAGCAGCCCGCTAAATATCCGCGAATACATGCGTTTCCCCCTTCGCGCCCGGATGCGTCACGGCGCCTTGATACGCTGGGCCAACATTTTGGGCATAGCGCCAAAGCGCCCCAGCGCCGTAGTCATTGCTGCGCGGCTGCCATTTGGCTTTGCGCGCGGCGAGGATGTCGGCGGGCACGTTGAGATCGATTGTGCCCTTGTTTGCATCGATGCAGATTTCATCGCCTTCTTCGATCAACGCAATGGGGCCGCCGTCCGCAGCTTCTGGGCCAACATGACCGATGCAAAATCCGCGCGTTGCGCCGGAAAAGCGCCCGTCTGTAATAAGTGCCACCTTTTCGCCCATGCCCTGGCCATAGAGCGCCGCTGTCGTGGAGAGCATTTCGCGCATGCCCGGGCCGCCTTTTGGGCCTTCATAGCGAATTACAACAACTGAACCTTCGCGAATTTCGCGGCGTTCAACCGCAGCAAAGGCATCTTCCTCACAATCAAACACTTGGGCCGGGCCGGTGAATTCAAGCCGAGCCATGCCGGCGACTTTGACGATGGCCCCATCCGGCGCAAGGCTACCGCGCAGACCGACGACGCCACCGGTTGGCGACAAGGGCGCGGTGGCCGCATGAATAACCTTCTGGTCCGGGTTCCATGTAATTTCATCAATGTTCTCGCCGAGCGTCTTGCCTGTAACGGTTAAACAATTGCCGTGGAGCAATCCCTCGCCGAGCAACGATTTCATCAGCATGTAGATGCCGCCCGCCTCATACATATCCTTGGCGACGTAGTTCCCACCGGGTTTGAGGTCTGCCATATAAGGTGTTGTTTTGAACATCTCTGCCACGTCAAACAGATCGAATGAAATCCCTGCCTCATGCGCCATTGCGGGCAGATGGAGCGCGCCGTTTGTGGAACCACCTGTGGCCGCCACGATGCGCGCGGCATTCTCAAACGCCTCCAGCGTGCAAATGTCGCGGGGCCGGATGTTGCGCGCGAGCAGTTCCATCACCTGAACCCCCGCAGCGTGCGCCACTTGATCACGGGTGGTGTAAGGCGCTGGCGCCATGTTGGAATTGGGAAGCGACAGGCCAATCGCCTCTGCCACGCACGCCATTGTATTTGCTGTATATTGGCCGCCGCACGCGCCGTGGCCGGGGCAGGCAACTTTCTCAAGTGCTTCCAATTCCTCAATTGGGCACGCCCCCGCGGAATATTTCCCGACCACTTCAAACACATCGACAACCGTCACGTCGCGGTTTTGAAAACGTCCTGGGAGGATCGATCCGCCGTAAACGAAGATGCTCGGCACATTGAGCCGCAACATCGCCATCATCATGCCGGGCAGGGATTTGTCGCAACCCGCAAAAGTCAGCAGCGCATCATAGCAGTGGCCGCGCACGGAAAGCTCCACCGAATCCGCGATCACTTCGCGCGACACAAGTGATGATTTCATCCCCTGATGCCCCATCGCGATCCCGTCGGTCACGGTGATGGTGTTGAACCGGCGCGGCATCCCGCCGCCGTCTTCAACGCCCTTGCGTGCAATATCTGCTTGATGGTCAAGGGTCGTGTTGCACGGCGCGGAATCGTTCCCCGCCGAGGCGATCCCCACAAAGGGTCTTGCGATTTCTGCCTCTGTCAGCCCCATCGCATAATAATAGCTCCGGTGCGGCGCGCGTTCCGGCCCTACTGAAACATGGCGGCTGGGGAGCTTGGCTTTGTCAAATCGGTTCGTCATCTTATTCTCGCTTTCGTGGCAGCGCCTATGTCCGCAAAGCCGCCCGTCATGCAAGGCTATACCGGCATTCTTCGATAACCGGCACGAGAATATCGGCCCATTTGGCGACGCCTGCCGCCTCAGCAATCAAATCTTGGCGCATTTCAATGCCGAGATAAGCGGTGCCCGTCCCTTCGCCGTGCCGGTTCATCGTCGCGTTGAGGAGCTTGCCTGAATAGGGCAGCTGATCGCCAACGATAACGCCTGCACCTTCTAATAGCGGAATCGCGATACGCGCAGCGCGGTCATCGCGGTTATAGAGAATGCCAACCTCCCAGGGCCGCTCCTCCTCCGGCCTGGTCACAAGTTGCGGCGTAAAGCTGTGGAGCGAAATCAGGAGCTTTGGTTGATGCGCTGCAATCATCCGCTCAATATGATCATGATAGGGGTGCCAGAAACGCCTTATCCGCGCTTCCCGTGCCTCGTGGCTGATCGCATTGCCCGGAACGGCGTGACCATCACTCGCTACCGGGATGATGTGCGGTGCATCCGCTTCCCGATTGAGATCGATCACCAGCCGGGAAATTCCGCCGAGTATTGCGGGCATCTTGAGCGCAGTGTTGAGAGCGGCTGCCAACGCCGCAACACCCAGATCAATCGCGATATGATTGGTGAGCAGGGAAGTATCAATGCCGAGGTCAATGTCTGGTGGTACGTGCGCAGAAGCGTGGTCTCCAATCAGGAGAAGTCCGCTTTGCCAATCACCGTCGATCTGATTCCATGCCTGATCCATAATCCCTGTTGCCGTGTTCGCTGCGAAATGTCACCATTTGGAAATGGCTGGAAAGGGCAATATGCGAATCTCTCGTAGGACGGTGATTGTAGGACTGGCATCGCTCGTGGCGGCACCCGGCGAGGCGGTGGTACGTCGCAAACGCAAGGCGCGTGCCAAAATACCCGCGCGGACGTTGCCGCCGCCGATGGTCGGGCCGTTTGAGGATATCGCAGCCAATCTGCTCAGCAATCTGCGGGAAACGGCATGCTATAACGGAACGCCCGACGCTCTAAACGGCGGACCACTGGCGCGAAAGCTCGATGATTACTCGCCTGAAGGTGAGGCGACATTGCGCGGTACATACCAAGCCGGACGTGATTTGCTGATGCGTATTCGGATGACGAGCGCAAGCGGAGCCTATCTCCCTACGGTCAGCGCGACGCTCGAAAACGGCACCCGTTCGGCCAAAATCCCTTACGGCCGCATCAACCCACTCAATTTTTCGGGGCATGTGCCCTATCTGGTGACGCAGCTGGCGGGGCCGCACATCGACAGCATCAACATCATGATGGAACAACAATCACTGGCGAGCGCACCGGCTGTTGATGCCTGGCTGCAAAAACTCGACAGCTTTCCCCACGCGTTTGACGGGGTGATTGAGAAAATCCGGGCTGATAAGGCTGCGGGCTGCAACCCGCCGCGCGTGTTGCTGCAAAAGGCGGTGCCGGTTCTGGGCGCTTTTCTCAATGGCAAAGCCGCACAACACCCTTTGATTTTGGCCCTTGATCGCCGCATGAGTGAGGCAGGCCTGTCTCGCCGGATGAGACTTTTGGCGGTGAAACGGGCGACGATCATCCTGCAAAACCGCGTTCGACCGGCGTTTGACAAGCTCCTTCGGGAAATTTCCGCGATGGCCCGAAATGGAAGCGATGACGCGGGCATCTGGGCGCAGCCGATGGGCGAAGAATTCTATGCCGCAAACGTGCGGGCTTTGGGAGATACGGACAAATCCCCCGACGACATCCACGCCATTGGCCTTGAGGAGGTCAAGCGGATCGGTGCGGAGATGAACACAAAGCTCTCCGCGCGCAGCCTCACCCAAGGCAGCATTGGTGAACGGATGCTCGCTTTGTCACGTGATCCCGCCAATCAGTTTGCCGATACCGACGCGGGACGGGCCGCAGTGCTGGACTATGTGCGGGGCAAGGTCCGTTGGGCGGAGTCGCGCTATTCTCGGCTGCTCCCAAGTGCGATGATCCCCCGGCAATCGCTCACCGTAAAGCGTGTGCCGCTCGCAACGCAGGATGGCGCACCCGGAGGCTTTTATGACGGCCCCTCGTTAGACGGCAGTCGACCTGGCATATACTGGATCAACCTGCGCGATATGGCCGCCATTCCCCGTTTCAGGTTGCCGACCTTAAGCTTCCATGAGGGCGTGCCAGGCCACCACACCCAAGGTTCGGTGGCAGCGGCGCTGACTGACGTGCCATTACTGGTGCGAATCGCGAGCTTTAACGCCTATCAGGAAGGATGGGCGCTTTACGCTGAGCAGGTGATGGCCGAAATGGGCGCTTATGTTGACGATCCCTTGGGCGATCTCGGCCGGTTGCAGGATGAACTTTTCCGCGCCGTGCGGTTGGTTGTGGATACCGGTCTCCACCATAAACGCTGGACACGCGAGGCAGCAATCGCGTGGATGCGCGACGCGACGGGCGTTACAGAAAGCCGCGTGACTGCAGAAATCGAGCGTTACATGGCATGGCCGGGGCAAGCCCTTGGCTACAAGCTTGGCCAGCTACGCTTGTTCGAGCTGCGCGATCGGTTTGTGGCCAAGAGCAGCCACAAGTCAGACTTGCGGCCATTTCATGCGGTCGTACTGGGGCAGGGGGCGATGCCGCTGGATCAAATTGCTGGGCGGTTGGGGTTCGGTTAGCCGAAGATCGCGCCCCACTTGCGCTTCACCCGGTTCTTCCAAGCCCCACGGTGATAGGCATCTGATGCCAGCAGTGGCATGACTGAGCCGGCTTCTGCGAAAACCATCTGTTCAATGCCAGTGTTCACTTTTCCCCAGCTCGCTGCTTCTTGAAGTGTGGACGAGGAACAGGCTCCATCGCGGACATCGGCCACGGTGATTTGCACCGCATATTTATGAACCTGAACATCATCATGGCCCAGGATTTCGGCACAAACCACTGTGTCCTGGATGAAATTCTTGGGAACACCGCCGCCAATCATCAACAGCCCGGTGGTGCCTGCCTTCACCTTGATATCGGTCAGTTCGCGGAAATCTGCAATGGCGTCGAGCACCATGTACGGTTTGCCTTCCTTCGCTCGGTCAACCTGATGTTTAACGAGGCCAAAGCCTGCCGAGCTGTCGACAAAAGCGGGGCAGAAGATCGGCACATCATGTTCGTAGGCGAGCTTGACGAGGCTGTTGTCCTTCTTGCCGTGCTCAACCAGATATTTGCCCATCTCACGGATGAACGCGCGGCTGGAATAGGGTTTGGGCTCGAGACTGTTGGCAATCTCAAGAATGGTATGATCACAGTCTTGCAGCTGCTCTTCGTCGATATACGTGTCGTAAATCCGGTCGATCAGCAGCGAACGTAGGGTATCATCATCAGGAACTTCAAGCGCCTGGTAATGCTTGTGGCCAAGGCCTTCGAAGAAATCCATATCGACAATGCTGGCGCCAGTCGCCACGATTCCGTCGATCATGTTGTTGCGAAGCAGTTCGGCGTAGAGGTCCATACAGCCGCCCGCGCTGGTGCTCCCTGCGATCACAAGGAAGATCGAGCAATCGGGGTCTTCGAGCATCTGGTTGTAGATATTTGTGGCGCGCGCAAGATCGCGGCTGGTGAAGCTCATCTTGCCCATCGCATCAATAATCGGACGCGCATCAAAGCTGGTGATGTCGATATGCTCGACGGTCGTCGAAAGCAGTTCTGCTTTGCGCTGGGCGTTTGATTGAGGGGTGGTCATATAAAGCTCCTTTATACGTCATTCTGGCGGCGGCCGGGACCCAGAACCTTGACAAAAAATGCCGCGTCGCGACGTTTACATGCTCTAGGCTGGGTCCCGGCCTCCGCCGGGATGACGGTCAGTGTTGAATGGTTGTTACAGCTTCACGACGTTCGACGGAAGCCTGCGCTCTTCGGGCATTTCGACATAGAGCGACGCCATTGGTTCGTCGGTGACAATGTGGCTTGCCCCATTGCCAAAGCCGTTGAAGCCGGTTCGCATTGCGCAGCCATATGCCCCGAGCATGCCAATCTCAATATAGTCACCCGCCCGCGTATCAGCAGGGAGCATGAAGGGCCCCGCCATATGGTCCATATCGTCACATGTCGGGCCGTAGAAGCTGAACGGCATATCGCGCGTTTCCGATTCGGGTTCGCGCAGCAGCTGCACGGGGAAGCGCCAGCCGACGTGGGCCGCATCAAACAGAGCACCATAGGCGCCGTCATTGATGTAGAGTTCGTCCCCACGGCGTTTTTCAACGCGCACGATCAACGAGCTATATTCGGCGCAAAGCGCGCGGCCAGGCTCGCACCACAGTTCCGACGAATAGCTGACCGGCAAATCTTCGAAAGAACGATGGATCGCGTCGAAATAGGTTTCAAGTTCTGGTGGCTCCATCCCCGGATAGACGCTCGGGAAGCCGCCGCCGACATCGACGACATCAACGGTAACGCCGGATTCGACAATCGCGGCGCGAACGCGTTCCATCGCCTGAGTGTAGGCCGAGGGCGTCATCGCCTGGCTTCCCACATGGAAACAAATGCCCAGCGCATCCGCAACCTGGCGCGTCTCAATCAAAAGCTGCTTCATTTCAGCAGGATCAGCGCCAAATTTCGCAGCAAGACTAAGCTTTGAGTGCTCAGAGGATACGCGAATGCGCACGCACAAGGTAAGGTCGGTGGCGCTATTCGTTGCACGGATGATCTTTTTAAGTTCGTCCATCGTATCGAGCGAGAAGGTGCGAACACCGTGCTCAAAATAGGCTTCTGCAATCGCTTCTTCGGCCTTCACGGGATGCATGAAGCACAAGGTCGCTTCTGGAGCACAGTCATGAACCAGCCGCACCTCCGCGATTGAGGCAACGTCAAAATGGGTAATCCCACTGTCCCACAATAAGCGGATCAAATCTGGCGAAGGGTTTGCCTTCACGGCATAGAGCGACTTCCCCGGAAACTTCTCAACGAAGAACCGGGCCGCGCGTTCTGCGGCATGCGGACGAAGGAGCGTTACCGGTTGTACCGGACGTCCAAGTGCGATGTCGGCACCACGAATGGCACCAGTTGGGGCGGTAGCTAGCCCCAGCGCGTTATGATGGCTGTGCAATTCAAGGGACCTCCAAGGGATAGTAAGTTCAACAAGGCTGCCTTACGGTTATTGGAAGTCCCCTTGGGGCAGCGGTCGTCCTTATATGGAGAGTTTTTTTCGATGTAAAGCATCGGCACACTAAGAAAATTCATCTAGGGGCGAAGAATGACTTCAGATGCTTTCTATTCAATCGCTATGCTCGCGGTGGTCGCACTGGCCTGTGGCGGCGTATGGTTTTGGCGCAGGGGCGCAAACCGCAAAAAGGGGGCGCTTATGATCGCAATGTCGCTCGTTTTGCTCGGGAACGTGCTTATCTTTGCTTGGCCAAGCTAAGCACGTCGAAGGACAATTTTTAACGGATGGCGCTGTTGGGATCGAGGCGCATGTCGAGATATTTGTCGACCGAACCCATCAGCTCGACTTGCTCATTCTCGAAAAAGTGATTCGCACCGCGAATCTCGTCGTGATGGATCGTGATATGGCGCTGGGTGCGCAGCTTATCGACCAACTTCTGAACCGCGTTGGGCGTCACGACTTCATCGCCGGTCCCTTGGATAATGATCCCCGACGAAGGGCAAGGTGCAAGGAATGTAAAATCATACATGTTCGCTGGCGGCGCAATCGAGATGAAGCCCTTGATTTCCGGGCGGCGCATCAACAGTTGCATGCCGATCAGGGCGCCGAAGCTAAAGCCCGCAACCCAAGTGGTCTGCGCTTCGGGGTGGATCGACTGCACCCAATCGAGTGCGGATGCCGCATCAGAAAGTTCGCCGACGCCGTTGTCAAACACTCCTTGGGACTTGCCGACGCCCCGGAAGTTGAAGCGTAGTGTTGCAAAACCGC
>JBJOLA010000105.1:0-11957 GCA_046045815.1 Pseudomonadota bacterium | reverse complement strand
CTGTCCTAATTCAGGATAATTGGGGCCGATAACGGCAAGACAATCCCCTTCCGCCTTAAACCCAATTGTCGCGCTCTTGCTCCAATCGGCGAGCAAGCCAATCGCGCCAATCGCGGGGGTGGGCAGGATCGCGCTCCCGCCGCCGGTCGCCCTGCTTTCATTGTACAGCGAGACGTTCCCGCTGACGATCGGCGTATCGAGCGCCACACAGGCCTCGCTCATACCGGCGAGACAGCCGACAATCTGCGCCATGATTTCTGGGCGCTGTGGGTTGCCAAAGTTGAGGCAGTTCGTGATCGCAAGCGGCGTTGCGCCCACCGCACAAAGATTACGATAGGCTTCGGCCACCGCCTGTTTGCCGCCTTCATAGGGGTCCGCATAGCAATAGCGCGGGGTGCAATCCGTCGTCATCGCGATGCCCTTTTGCGTGCCGTGAACCCGCACAACCGCAGCATCTCCGCCGGGGCGCTGGACGGTGTCGGCACCCACCATATGGTCATATTGCTCCCAGATCCACCGGCGGCTCGCAATATCGGGGCTGGCCATCAGCTTGACGAGGTCCGCCGCGATGTCGGTGCTTTCGGGGATGTCGCCAAGCGGTGCGACCTTTGCCCAGGCTTTATATTCCTCTGGGCTGACATAGGGTCGTTCATAGAGCGGCGCGTCATCAGCCAGTGGCCCGAGCGGGATATCACAGACGGTTTCGCCGTTCCACTTGAGCACCATATGGCCGGTTTCAGTCACTGTGCCGATCACCGCGAAATCCAGTTCCCATTTGTGGAAGATGCTTTCGGCAAAATCCTCTCGGCCGGGCTTGAGGACCATCAACATCCGTTCCTGGGATTCGCTCAGCATCATCTCATAGGGTGTCATACCGGTTTCGCGGCACGGCACTTTGTTCATGTCGAGCTCAATCCCGACGCCGCCTTTGCTCGCCATTTCAACCGAGGAGCTGGTCAGCCCCGCCGCACCCATATCCTGGATCGCGACAATCGCGTCGGACGCCATCAGCTCAAGGCAAGCCTCGATCAGCAGTTTCTCTGTGAACGGATCGCCGACCTGCACGGTGGGGCGCTTCTCGTCTGAATTCTCATCAAAATCGGCCGAGGCCATCGTCGCGCCGTGGATGCCGTCGCGCCCGGTTTTGGACCCGACATAGACGATGCTATTCCCGATGCCCGAAGCGGCGGAATAAAATATCTTGTCCGTATCGGCGATCCCCACCGTCATGGCGTTGACCAAGATATTGCCGTCATAGGCTTTGTGGAAATTGACCTCTCCGCCAACAGTCGGCACGCCGACGCAGTTTCCATACCCGCCAATCCCGCGAACGACACCGTCGATCAAGTGGCGCATCTTGGGATGATCGGGCGATCCAAAACGCAGCGCGTTGAGATTGGCAATCGGCCGCGCGCCCATCGTAAACACATCGCGCAAGATGCCGCCAACGCCGGTGGCAGCGCCTTGATAGGGTTCGATATAGCTGGGGTGATTATGCGATTCCATCTTGAAGATCGCCGCCTGCCCGTCGCCAATATCGACGACACCGGCATTTTCGCCTGGGCCGCAAATCACTTGTGGCCCGGTGGTCGGGAGCTTCTTCAAATGCACCCGCGACGATTTGTAAGAGCAGTGTTCCGACCACATCACCGAGAATATCCCGAGCTCGGTCATATTCGGCTCGCGGCCCATCGCGTGCAAAACGCGCTCATATTCTTCAGGAGAAAAGCCGTGTTCGGCGACTATTTCGGGGGTGATTGCTGGCGTAGAATCTGACATGCAACGCCCTTAGCGATGGGGCGACGCCAATCCTAGTAGGATTCTGGGAAACGGGGCGACACAGTCAAGACTGCGCCGCCCCCTTTCCGGTCTATGGATCAACGCGACGCCAGTTTCTCAACTGTGACAACGCCCTTGAGCGGCTTGACCGAACTGAGCGGGAACGACACCGCCTGCCCATTCACTGTTCCGCCCACCCAGACCTTGCCGACGTAAAGCGTGAAGGGTTCACCCGATGCCACTTCGGCACCGCGAATGATTCTCGACGCCCCTTTATACTCCACGGTGTAGGAGTAGCTGTGGCCATCATGCGTGATCGTGATCGGGGCCGATTTTTCGGCGCTGGCAATTGTTGGCAAGGATAGGAGTGCCGTGGCGGCGGCGATTGAAAAAAATCTGTTCATGGCAATAGTTCCTTTGCTGCGTGGATCAAATTGCCGTTCAGTTCCCTCTTTCTGTTGTGCAGTGCAGCTTCGGCGCATTCTGAAAAGCACGCAAATGCAAAGGACACAATCTCACGTGCATGCGAATCATGCTGGCCGTTGGTCAACAATCAATAGGCCAGCGGGTTCCCGACGAAGCCAATCCTTGTGATCCCCGCAAACTTGACCTGCGCCAGCGTTTCGTCAAAGCGGACATAAGGTGCGCCCGGATCAGTTTGCAATTGCAGGATCGGGCCGCGCGCGTCGGCGGCATGTTCCTTCAAGCGCTGCGTCAATCCGGCGAACGAAACCGGCACAGCATCCCACGTTGTCGCGCCGTTTTGATCAAGTGCCAACAAATGTACTGGCGGTGGCGGTCCACTATCCGCGCCCGCCACTGGCAGCTCGATCGGCACCTTGTGCGTCGGCGAGGGCAAGGTGAGCATCAACATGATCAAGAGCACGAGCATCACATCGATCATCGGCGTTGTGTTGATTTCGCAGAACGGCTGTTCCTGGGCAGGCAGATAAGGCGGACGACGCATCAGGCTTCTCCTCTTGTGGTCTGTTAGGTGATAACATCACATATCCAACCCACCGTCAAGCATGATTGCAAGCATCCCGATTTTGCCCCAAGGGCGATCAACCAACGGAGCATTTCCGCACATGAACCCTGTCCCAAAATCCCTGTCCGCGCGCGTTTTGAAAGCTGCCATTGTCTGGTGGTTCAATCGGCAGGGCTGGACCGTGCAAGGCACCGCGCCGATGCCGCGCAAATTCGTGGTGATTGCAGCGCCGCACACCAGCAATTGGGATTTCCTTTACTTCATCGGCGCAGCGGACGGGCTCAATCTCGATCTCTCGTTCATGGGAAAGAAGTCTTTGTTCCGCTGGCCCTTCGCCCGGATGATGCGGGATATGGGCGGTATCGCGGTGGACCGGTCTAAATCAACCAATGCCGTCGATGCGATGATCGCTGAGTTCGGCACGCGCGACGAATTCATGCTGACGATTGCGCCAGAAGGAACGCGCGGCAAAGCGCGGGGGTGGAAGACTGGCTTTTACAACATCGCTGTGGGCGCGAAGGTGCCAATGGTGTGCGGGATGATGGACTATGCGAAAAAGACCGTCGGCCTTGGTCCCGCAATCTGGCCGAGCGGGGATTATGAGGCGGATCTCAAAATCCTCGCGGCCTATTACAGCGCGTGCACACCCAAGCATCCCCACCTCCGCACACCAGCAATATCGGCGGTGTAGAACGGCTCTTATTCACGGGCATCGTGGACCCGCAGCATCGCGAGCGCGGCAACGCCCATCACGATTGCGGCCACCAGCATCGTCCAGATCGGCTCAGCCGGGAAGAAAGATTTGATGATCCCGCCCATGATCGTCGCAATTAGCAGCTGGGGCAGAACGATAAAGAAATTGAAAATCCCCATGTAGGTGCCCAGCTTGTCCTGCGGGAGGCTGGCCGAAAGGATCACATAGGGCATGGTCAGGATCGAGGCCCAGGCAATGCCGATGCCGATTTCGGGCAGGATCAGCAGGGTCGGGTTGCGGATGATCAAAAAGCTCGCATAAGCAGCGGCACCGGCGAGCAAGCAGAGCATATGCGTTTTGGGCGCGCCGATCCGCTTGGCCAATACCGGCAAGGCGAAAGCTGCCAGCGCCGCGACTCCGTTGTAAATGGAAGACAGGATTCCCGCCCAATCCGCGCCGTCGTTATAGGCTTGGGAGGCGGTGTCGGTGGTGCCGTAAACATATTGGGTGATCACCGGCGTGGTGTAGATCCACATGATGAACAGCGCGATCCATGTGAAGAATTGCGCGATAGCAAGCCGCTTCATCACACTTGGCATCTGGTGAAGATCGGACAGGATATGGGACAGCGCCCCAAGGCCACTGCCGCTCTGCCGGTTGACGATTTGCGCAATGCCGAACCCAGCCAGGCATCCCCCCAGAATGTAAAGCTGCTTGTCGAGTGCGAAATGCTGAACGATCGCGAGCATGAGCACGCCGCCTGCTAGCCAATAGGGGCCAGCCGTCGGCGCAATAAGCGGCGGCTTTGTAACCGTGTAAGCGCCGCTTGCGTCAAACCCGGCAAGTTGCTCAGGCGAATATTCCTTCGTCCTGAGGACAGTCCACAACACGGCCCCAAAAATCGAGGCGGCGGCGAGATAGAAGGAATAGCGCACCGACGGCGGGATCAGATGCTCCGGCGCCGTGTTGGCAACGCCGAGCCAGTTAAACAGCTTGGGCGCGAGAGAGCCGAGCACAGCGCCCGTACCGATGAAGGCGGTTTGGAATGCATAGCCCGTCGTCCGCTCTCCATCGCCGACCATATCGCCGACAAACGCACGGAATGGTTCCATCGAGATGTTGAGTGAGGCGTCCAGCAGCCACAAGAAGACTGCCGCAATCAACAGCAAGTTCGCATTGGGCAGGCCAATCAAGGCGAGCGACGCCAGCACCGCGCCTGTTAGGAAATAGGGATGTCTGCGCCCGAAACGGCCCCAGCTCTTGTCACTGAAATGGCCGATGAGGGGCTGAACGATCAAACCCGTCACTGGCCCCGCAATGAATAGGAACGCCAGCTTATCAAGATCAGCGCCGAGCGTTTGGAACACGCGGCTCATGTTCGAACTTTGCAAACCGAACGCCACCTGGATGCCGAAGAACCCAAACGATATATTCCACAGGCCCCAAAAGCCCTGACGCGGCTTTTCCATCATCGCAATCCTCACCCTTTATTTGATCCGGAGGGTGGCAGACATCGCGGGGCGCGACAATCGCTGATCGGCTATGCATACGAATACGTTGGGGTATACCACTGTAGGCAGGTTGCTTCGTCACCCTGAACTTGTTTCAGGGGCCAAGGTGCCGCTTGCACGGGTCGGCTGGAATGCGACGTGGATGCTGAACCAAGTTCAGCATGACGATGCTGCGGATATTGCGCACGCAAAGCAGCTCCTGCCACCAGACACCCTCTAAAATGCCCTAGGAAGCTTCCTAGAGGGGTGTAGGAGCGGTCTGGCTACCCGGGTAGCCAAATCATTTCCAACAGGGCGTGGCGGGCTTCTACGGGGCTCCGCTCGATTTGCGGATGATGAGCTTGGCCGGCAAAGCAGTGGTGTCTGCCTTCTCATTCCTGATTTGCTTGAGCAGTGCATCCACCAGCACTTCACCCGCCCGGCGATAATCCTGCTGGACGGTGGTGAGCGGCGGATGGGCGAGGCTCGCGGCCGGAATATCATCAAAGCCAACGATAGCGACATCCCTGGGCACATCGAGTCCCTGCTCCTCAAGCGCGCGCATGGCCCCGATTGCAATCAGATCGCTCGCGGCGAAGATCGCATCAAATTTCACTTTGCGCCGGATGAGTTCCACCGCGGCGTCATGGCCGGATTGTTCTGTGGTGATGGCATCAACCTGGCGCGCGGCAACCACGGGAATGCCATTGCTCTTTTGCGCCTCACACGCGCCGCGATACCGATCATGAAACTCTGGATAATGGCTGCTGGCGTCCCCGATGAAGGCGATCCGCCGCCGCCCTTGTGAGATGAGATGCTGAACCGCATCATAGCCACCGCGAAAATTATCGCAGCCGATGGTGGTCCCCGGCTGCCCGGCTTGAACAAATCCCCAGCGCACAAAATGGGTGCCTTGTTCAACCAGCTTCTCAAGCCGCTCATGATAAAGTTCGTAATCGCCGTAGCCGAGCAGCATGATGCCGTCGGCCTTGCGGCTATCCTCAAAATCGACATGCCAGTTGCTTGAAAGCTGCTGGAACGAGATCAGCAGATCATAGCCCCGGTTCGCGCACGTCCGGGTGATCGAGCCGAGCATTGAGAGGAAAAAAGGGTTGATCAGTGAATCGTCCGGCGTCGGATCTTCAAAGAAAAGCAGCGCCAGGGTTTTGGTTTCCTGGGTGCGCAACCGCGAGGCATTTTTATCGACCGTGTAGTTCAGCTGTTGCGCTATTGCCTCGATTCGCTTGCGGGTTTGTTCCGACACGGTGGCGCTTCCCCGCAGCGCGCGCGACACTGTTGGCTGCGACACACCAGCTAGTTGGGCGATATCAAATGAAGTGGCTTTTGGCGGCATAGCGCATTCAAAAGGACGGTTTTCCGCCCCTATCCCTCGTCCTACCGTGACGATAGGCGCAGCGTATCATTTCTGCAACAGCGCCAAAGACTCGGTTTGAATACGTATGTGCATTGCTTCTGGAAACCAGTGCGCGGGCCTAAACCCCTTCACATTGGCCTGTCATGCACCGGCCGAACAAAGTTCAAAACGCATCACCAGACAAAATCGGTGACGCTCAAATAGGGGATGAGGAATGAATTTCAGCACAACCAGCAACCGCGCGCGCTTTGCCCGCACCGTCAGCGCCAGCGCCCTCGGCGCGGCAATTATCGCCGCGATGAGCGGCCCAGCATTCGCCCAAGCGGTGGCTCCTGCGGCTGACGATGGCGGTGAGATTGTTGTGACTGGGATCAAAGCGGCTCTGGACAAGTCCGCTGAATTGAAGCGCAGAAGCGCGACAATCGTTGAGTCAGTCTCGGCCGAAGATATCGGCAAGTTGCCCGACGTTTCGATCGCAGACTCGCTCGCGCGTCTTCCCGGCGTTACCGCTCAACGCCTGGAAGGTCGCGATCAACGGCTTTCGATCCGCGGCCTTGGCCCCGATTTTGGCACCACACTGCTAAACGGGCGGGAACAGGTGACTGTCGGGGACAATCGCGGCGTTGAATATGATCAATATCCGTCCGAATTTTTTAAGAATGTGATCGTTCATAAGGCGGCTGATGCCTCCTTGCTCGCCTCTGGGATTTCCGGCACGGTGGACCTGCGCATGTTGCGCCCGCTCCAGCAGAAGAAGCGGATCGTCGCAATCAATGTTCGTGGTCAGATGAACGGACAAAAGTCCCTCAATCCCGATTCTTCGCGGTATGGCTACCGCGGATCTGCAACTTTCGTCGATAAATTTGCCGATGATACTTTTGGAATCGCGATTGGTCTGTCGGCAACACAGGCCCCGTCACAAGACGAACGCTACAACGCTTGGGGATTTCCCGATGACATCGGCAATTACCTGCTCGGCGGCGCAAAGCCCTACGTTCAATCAAACGTGCTTAAGCGCTATGGTGCCGTTGCGACTCTTGAATATCAGCCGAGCGACAATTTCCATTCGACACTCGATGTTCTTTATTCCAAGTTCAAAGAGACACAGCACCTTCGCGGCATAGAATTCCCGATCAATCCAGGTTGGGGCGCGGGCACAACAGTCACCAATACCACTGTCAACAACGGCTTCATCACGGCGGCAACGATCAACGGTGTTCACGCAGTGCAGCGCAATGACCTCAACGAGCGCGATGCTGAGAATTTGTCGGTTGGCTGGAACAACGTCATTGGGATCGGTGGCGGCACCCATCTAACCATCGATGCAAGCTATTCGCACGCCAAGCGCAACGACTTCCTGCTCGAAACTTACACAGGTACGGGGTACAACACGGCGGGCGCGGCCGATACGCTAAAGATCAGCCAGAACGCCAATGGCACCTTTAACATCGTACCGACGCTGAACTACACGAACACCGGCACCGGTGGCTTCGGCATCACCGACCCGCGCGGTTGGGGCTATAATGGCACCACTGCGGTTGTTCAGGCTGGCTTCCTCAATCGCCCAAGTTTCAAGGATGATCTTTACGCCTTGCGTGCGGCTTTGGACGGTGAATTTAGCGGCAATAGTGTTGTCAGCGGTTGGGAAATTGGCGCGAACTATAGCCGCCGCAAAAAAACGTCGGACTTCCTGTCCTACTTCCTGTGCCCGAAAGGCGCTGGCACCAACTGCACGGTAGCAAGCGGTACGCCAACTTTTGTGCCGGTGCCGGACGCAGCCAAAGTCGGGACAGTGCCGCTAGCCTATCTTGGCGTGCCGAACATGCTTGCGCTCAACCCGAAGTATCTTTTCAATAATTCGTTGAATGCTGTTTACGACAACCGCCCGGTATCGTTGGTGCGTGACAACACGGTCACGGAACAAGTTTTCACGGGCTACGGCATGCTCAAGCTTGATGGCCAAGTGGGAGGCAAGAATGTGGCGGGTTCGATTGGCGTCCAGGTGGTTCACACCAAGCAGAGTTCAGACGGCTCTATATCAAACTTCTCGAACGGCACTGTTACCATCGTCCCCGTTTCTGGCAGCGCGAGCTACACCAATGTCAATCCAAGTGCGGCGTTATCGGTCGAGTTGCTGACGGGAAGCTACGTCAAATTGGCCGCGTCGCATACCATGGTTCGCCCAAGGATGGATCAGGAGCGAATCAATCAGGAATATAGCGTCAGCCCCGTTGTAAACGGCCAAGGCTATTTCTTCGAATCGAGGGGCGGTAACGTTAACCTGCGCCCTTATCAGTCAACCAACATCGACATGTCATTTGAGCATTACTTTAAGGGTTCAGGCTATATTTCTGTTGCAGGCTACTTCAAGCACCTGACCGACTTCGTTGATCCGCAAAACAGCTTCCTCTTCGATTTCGCAGCAGCTGCGTCATCGCTTCAGGGCGGCAATACCAAAGGTTTGGTCAGCGCCCCTGCGAACACCGGTCGTGGTTATCTGATCGGAGCAGAAGCGACGCTGTCTTTGCCGTTCAAGAACATCAGTACGGCGCTCGATGGTTTTGGTTTCTACGGCAGCGCATCCTACACTGACAGCACGATCAAATTAGGGTCCAATCCTACTCAACCGATCACGTTGCCAGGCCTTTCGGACTGGGTTGCAAACGGAGAGCTCTACTTTGAAAAATCTGGGTTCCAGACCCGGGTAAGCTATCGCTACCGCTCTAAGTTCATTGCTGAAATTGCAGGTCTATCCGCCAACCCCGATTACCGGCAGGCAAAGGCTGAAGGCATTTTGGACGCGCAGATCGGCTACGAGTTCCAGCCGGGATCGTCGCTCGCCGGTCTGTCTGTCCTATTGCAGGCAAAGAACGTGACAGACCGTCCGTTCATTACCTTTCAGAACAACGATCCTCGTCAGGTCAGAGACTACCAACGCTATGGCCGCGACTACTATATTAGCATTGGTTATAAGTTCTAACGCTCCGAGTTAGAATACAGCGGGGTCTAATCAGCGCAAATGATATGGGCCCCGCTGTTTCAATGTTGAAGGCAATAGGCGTGTGAAGTATATTTGCCGCATCGTGAGGGAACCCAGTGCTCGAAGCAGAGCCCATCAGGATTGTGATTGTCGGCGGTGGCACGGCGGGCTGGATGACGGCAGCGGCGCTTTCACACTTCCTTGAAACCGGGTTTGAAATTCACCTCGTTGAATCTGACGAAATTGGCACGGTTGGCGTCGGCGAAGCCACCATCCCTATGCTCAACTTGTTCCATACATCGCTGGGCATCGACGAAGACACCTTTGTCCGCGCTACGCAGGGAACCTTCAAACTGGGTATCGAATTTGTGGACTGGCTGCAGCTAGGTCACAGCTATCACCACGCCTTTGGCGACATTGGTCGCGATGTTGGGTTGATGCCCTTCCAGCATTTATGGTCACGCGCTAGGCGGATCGGCAAGGCGAAAGATCTAGGCAAATATTCGCTCAACAATGTTGCAGCGCTTGCGGGCAAGATGCAGCGTGGTCCGGCGCGGACTGCAAAAGCTCTGCCCGATATGCCGCATGCGTTCCATTTTGATGCGGGCCTATACGCTCGATTCCTCCGAAATTTTGCCGAAGCGCGCGGCACGATCCGCACCGAAGGTAAGGTTGTAGGAAGTGATCTTAACGGCGAGACCGGCGATATCGCTAACGTGCTGTTGGAGAGCGGCCAGCGTATCGCTGGTCATTTTTTCATCGACTGTTCCGGCTTTCGTGGGTTGCTGATCGAAGACGCGCTGCATTCGGGCTATGACGACTGGACTAGTTGGTTGCCCTGTGATCGCGCGCTGGCGGTGCCGTGCGAAAATGGCGGGGAATTTACACCCTTTACCCGTTCGACTGCGCGTACTGCTGGCTGGCAGTGGCGGATCCCGTTGCAGAACCGCATTGGCAACGGTTACGTCTATTCCAGCGCGCATATCAGCGAAGACGAGGCGACCGCAACATTGCTTGCCAATCTTGATGGCCAGCCATTGGCCGACCCGCGCCCACTGAAATTCAGGACCGGCAAGCGCAAGCAGGTCTGGAAGAACAACTGCCTGGCGATAGGCCTCTCCAGCGGCTTCATGGAGCCGTTGGAATCGACTAGCATCTATCTCATCCAGTCGGCGATTTCGCGACTTTTGAAATTGCTGCCTGGCCGGCATGTTCCTGCCAAAGCAATCGCGGAATATAATCGCCAGCATGACTTTGAAGTCGAAAAGATCCGGGACTTTTTGATCCTCCATTACAAAGCCACGCAGCGCAGCGACAGCCTGTTTTGGAACCAGTGCCGGGAAATGGAAATTCCTGAAAGCTTGGCATTCAAAATCGACTTGTTCCGCGAAAGTGGTCACATCTTCCGCGAGCATGAGGAGCTGTTCGCTGAAGTGGGCTGGTTGCAGGTCATGGTCGGCCAAGGAATATTGCCGCACAGCAATCATGCGCTTGCTGATCAGATTTCGCCAGCGGACCTTGCCGAATATATGGACATGATTGAGGCGCTTAACCTGCGCGAGGTTGACCAGATGGCGACGCATAGCGCGTTTGTAGCCCAACATTGTGCGGCCAGTGCAGCAGGGGTTTCAGCATGAAGGTCATCACGTTTTTGCTTGCCGTGATCCTCGGCACCACACCCACCCTCGCCCAACCCTACCGGGACCGGCTCCCGCAGGACGAGCTGATCTACTTCCTCCTGCCCGACCGGTTCGAGAATGGCGACACGTCGAATGACAAGGGTGGCCTTTCGGGGGACCGACTGGCGACGGGCTTTGATCCCAGCGCAAAGGGTTTTTATCACGGCGGCGATCTCAAGGGGCTGATCAAGCGGCTCGACTATATTCAGGGCTTGGGCGCGACGGCGATCTGGGTCGCGCCGATTTTTAAGAACCAGGCAGTGCGCGGTGCACCCGGGGATGAGTCTGCGGGCTATCACGGTTATTGGGTGACGGACTTCACCACTGTCGATCCGCATTTCGGGACCGAGGCCGATTTCAAGGCGCTGGCTGCCGCCGCGCACGGCCGGGGGATGAAAGTCTATATGGACATCATCACCAACCATACCGCCGACATCATCAAATACCGTGAATGCACGATCTGCACCTATCGCAGTCGCGCCGACTATCCCGATCATGCCTATACGCCCTATATTCCCAAGGGCCTGGAACATGCCAAGGTGCCGGACTGGCTGAATGATATCTCGCTTTACCACAATCGCGGTAATTCAACCTTTGAGGGAGAGAGTTCGACGATGGGGGATTTTGTCGAGCTTGATGATGTGAAGACCGAAGAACCGCGCGCCGTCGCTGGGTTCATCCATATCTATGGCGCGTGGATCGACAAATACGGCGTCGACGGTTTCCGTGTTGATACGGCCAAGCACGTCAATCCAGAATTCTGGGCGCGGTTTGTGCCTGCCATGCGCGCCCGGGCAAAGGCGAAGGGCATCCCCAACTTCCACATTTTTGGAGAGATCGGCGGGATTGGCCTCGAGCCCGGCAAGCTGGCGGTGCACACGTGGATCGCGGGGTTCCCCTCGGTGCTCGATTTTGCGTTCCATCAGGCGGTGGTGGATACGGTCGCGGGGCCAAGTGGCACCGATCATCTGA
>JBJOLA010000100.1:0-4603 GCA_046045815.1 Pseudomonadota bacterium | reverse complement strand
TCGTCGTGATATTAGCGCTGGCAACGGCGACGCGCTTCTACTTTGTTTCCTGGCTGGGTGAACGGGTGATCGCCGATATCCGCAAGGCAGTGCTGGCCAATCTCGTGCGCCTTTCGCCAAGCTATTTCGAGGAGAACCGCCCTTCCGAAATCGCGTCGCGCTTGACCGCAGACACGTCAATCATCGAGCAAGTTGTGGGCACGACGGTGTCCGTTGCTCTGCGTAATATCGTGATCGGGATTGGCGGCATCGCTTTTCTATTCTCCACGGCGCCGCGCCTGACAGGCATGATCCTGCTCGGCATTCCCGTGGTGATCCTGCCGATCATCTTGCTGGGACGGCGGCTCCAGACGATATCCCGCCAAAGTCAGGACCGGATCGCCGACGTCGGCAGCATCGCGTCAGAAACGCTAGCGGCGATGAAAGTGGTGCAGGCCTTTGGGCAAGAACAGCGTGAAGCTGGGCGATTTTCCGCCGCGGTAGACACGACCTTCAAGACTGCACAGCGCCGCATCAGGCTGCGCGCGATCATGACGGGTGTCGTTATCACCCTGATCTTTGGCGCACTGACCCGCCTGATGTGGCAGGGTGCAATCGACGTTGCCGAACACCGGCTAACGGGCGGCAATATCGCGGCGTTCGTTTTAATCGGTGGTCTGGTCGCGGGCGCATTTGGCGCGCTGACTGAAGTCTATGGTGATCTGGTGCGCGGCTCTGCGGCGGCGGCGCGCTTGGCCGAATTGTTCAATGAACAGCCCAGTATCGCTGCTCCTGCCAATCCGGTGAAGCTACCCGAACCAGCGCAAGGGCGCGTCGAGTTTGATCATGTCAAGTTCCGTTATCCCACACGCCAGGAGGTGAGCGCGCTTGCTGACTTTTCCCTCAACATCGCGCCGGGTGAAACCGTGGCGGTTGTCGGGCCATCGGGCGCGGGCAAGACGACACTGTTCCAGCTGATCCAGCGTTTCTACGATCCCGAAAGCGGTGCCATCCGTGTGGACGGCGTGGCGCTGCCCGATGCAGACCCCGCCGACGTTCGGGCGCGTATCGCGATGGTGCCGCAGGAGACGGTGATCTTCGCGGCGTCGGCACGGGACAATCTGCGTTACGGCAAATGGGAAGCGACCGACGAACAACTCTGGGCCGCCGCTGACGCCGCCAATGCGTCGGAATTCTTGCGCAAACTGCCCGAGGGGATGGACACGTTCATGGGAGAAGGCGGCGCGCGGCTATCGGGTGGCCAGCGCCAACGGCTTGCAATTGCGCGTGCGATCCTACGCGATGCGCCGATCCTTTTGCTTGATGAGGCAACCTCGGCGCTTGACGCTGAGTCCGAACGGCTCGTTCAGGATGCGCTGGAGCATTTGATGCAGGGCCGCACGACGATCGTCATCGCTCACCGTCTCGCCACCGTGCGCGCGGCTGACCGGATCATCGTGATGAACGACGGTTTGATTGTTGAAGAAGGCAATCATGATAGTCTGATCAAGCAAGACGGACTTTACGCCCGCCTTGCTCGTATGCAGTTTGATGGTCTGGCGGCTTAACGCCCACCCGTCCGTTGGACCGCGCCCTTGTGCGCACCCACGCCGCCGGGCTTGCGCGTAAAGAATTTCTTGCGCTCACCTTCGGGTGCTGCGTTCCGGCCTTCACCGCGACGCTGACCACCTTCAGGACGCCGTCCTTGGCGCTCAGGCTCCGTTCGGACCGGCTTGGGCAGCTTGGCCTTCTGTGCGTCAAAATCGGCAGGCAATGGCACAGGATCAAGACGGACACCGGTCAGCTTTTCGATCTGACGCAGCCAGCCCTTTTCTTCGCCGCAGACATAGCTGATCGCCATGCCTTCTTTGCCGGCGCGCGCCGTGCGGCCGATGCGGTGAACATATTGTTCCGGCACATTGGGCATATCAAAGTTGAACACATGGCTGACGCCAGACACGTCGATCCCGCGCGCGGCGATATCGGTCGCGATCAGGATCTTGATATCGCCTTTACGGAAGGCTTCGAGCGCCATCGTCCGCTGGGGCTGTGATTTATTGCCGTGGATCGCCGCGCAGCCGATGTTGGCCGCGTGGAGATGCTTCACGATCTTGTCCGCGCCGTGCTTGGTACGGGAGAAAACGAGCGCGCGTTCAATCGGCTCACTGCCCAGCTGGATCGTGAGCAGTGCCTGCTTCTCCGCCTGATTGACGAAGGTAACATATTGGCTGACGCGTTCGGCTGTTGAGGCGACCGGCGTGACCGCAACCTTCACTGGATCATTCAGGAACCGCGCACCGAGTTCAGCAATCGCCTTGGGCATTGTGGCTGAGAAAAACAGTGACTGGCGGTTTTTGGGCAGGAGCTTGTCAATCTGTTTGAGCGGGACGATGAATCCAAGGTCGAGCATCTGATCGGCTTCATCAAGCACGAAGATTTCGACATTGCGCAGCGTGACGGCGCGCTGTTCAAGCAAATCGATCAGGCGGCCCGGCGTGGCGACGAGAACGTCAACACCCTGCTGAAGCTCGCGGATTTGCTTGTTGATCGGCACACCGCCGAAAACGGTGCAGACCGAGACGCGCATTTGCTTTCCGTAGTCGCGAAACGAGGTCGCGATCTGGGCGGCAAGTTCACGCGTTGGCGAAAGCACCAGCATTCGGCATTCGCGCGACATGCGGTTCTTGGGGTTTTCGAGGAGATATTGCAGCGAAGGCAGCGCGAACGCTGCGGTTTTGCCGGTGCCAGTCTGGGCAATGCCCAACAGATCGCGGCCTTCCAGCAAAGGCGGGATCGCCTGTGTTTGGATTGGGGTTGGGGTTGTATAATTCTTCGCAGCCAGGGCGGCGAGGAGGGGCTTGGCAAGGCCAAGCGAAGCAAAATCAGTCATAAAGGACTTTCAAATATGCAAGAGCGCCCGCGCAGTGAAGCGCGAACGACGAGCGGGGTTCAATGACGACCCGCGTGAAATGGGAAGCCTCAGGGCTAAGGCGCTGGAAGATCAAAACCTGTGCCGCTTAAGCGGCCAATCACGCTGGCTTTGATCGGGCAAAGCATCGTGCTTTGCTGCGCTGCAACATGCGATAGGTGATTTTTGCCGGAATTGCAAGCCTTCTATGACTTGCGTTCGCCTTTGGCATAAGCTTAGGCCAATTCATGCCGATAAAATTCTCCGCCGACAAGCTTGCCTCCGTCCTCCCTCCTGGGGGGCGAACCCTGGTCCAGGGGGCTTCGGGCGAGTCTCTCCTGCTCGCAGATGCGGTGATGGCGGCGGGTGAAACGCTTGGCGCAATGAGCTTCACTGGCGCATTCATTCCCGGCAGCAACAATCACAGCTATCTCGCCAATCCGCTCTGTCGGGTGGAGACATTTTTCTACACAACGGCGCTCAAGGCGGCGGGCGATGCCGTGCAGTTCATTCCGCTGTGTTACACCGATATCCTCACGCGGCTGTCGACAGTTCAGATTGATGCCGCGCTTTTCATGGTTTCTCCGCCCGATGAACAGGGCAATTGCAGTTTTGGCCCGGCAGTCGATTTTCTGGCGGAACTTTGGCCGCGCATTCCCGTGCGGATCGCTCATATCAATCCGTTGATGCCACGCACCCACGGCCACAAGGGCATCCCCTTCTCCGAAATTACAGCTTTTGTCGAAGGCGAGCAGGCGTTCGGCGGGGCACCGGACACGAGCGAGGATGCAGTCGCCACCGCAATTGCCGCCCATATTGCACCACTGGTGGTGGACGGCGCAACGCTGCAAACGGGTATTGGCAAAGTCCCTGGTGCCGTATTGAAAGCGCTTCGGGGTCGACGCAATTTGCGGTTCCATTCGGGGCTGATTGTGGATGAAGTTGTCGATCTTGAAGAAGCAGGCGCGCTGGCACCCGGCGTGTCCGTGCTCGCCGGTGTTGCCATCGGATCACAGCGCCTGTTCGATGCGATCCGCCGGGACACCTATGAATTCCAGCCGGTCTCGGTCACCCACAACGCCGAGGTCATCGCGAAAATTCCGCATTTTACGTCGATCAATTCCGCGCTGGAAGTTGATCTGCTCGGTCAGGTCTATTCCGAACTTGGCCCCAAAGGATTGATGTCCGGCCCCGGCGGCGCATCGGACTATGCCCGCGCCGCGCGGCTCTCTCCGGGCGGATTGCGGATCATCGCGCTCGCTGCATCCGCCGCAAAGGGCGCGATCAGTCGCATTGTTGCACCCGGCGGCGGCGCGGGGCCGGTGTCGCTCAGCCGTTTTGACGTCGATATCATCGTGACCGAACAGGGCACTGCCGATTTGCGCGAGTTGGACTATGATGCGAGGGCAAGGGCCTTGGTCGCCATCGCGCCGCCCGTTCACCGCGAGAGCCTCTCAGCAGCGTGGACCACTTACGCCACTAGGTTTTGACGATCGGGGCCGGCATCCGCCGCCGCCCCATCAGCCTAAGAAGCAGCGCGGTGACCGCAAGGCTCGTGAACAGAGTGTCGATCATCTGGCTTTCGGGGCGCATAATCCGCCCGACATAGGTGAAGGTGAACACGGCCCAAAGGGTGTGAATGCCCACAGTGTGCAGCCGTTTCCAGTTGCGGTCGAGCTTGGCCATCGACCAGTCATTTGACGTCAGCGCCATCGC
>JBJOLA010000070.1:0-2895 GCA_046045815.1 Pseudomonadota bacterium | reverse complement strand
CGGTAGGCGGCGAGCAGCGAGAATATCCCGATTCCGGCAAACAACCCCGCCACATCGGCGCGCACGGTGGCGTGAGACAGGGGGGTGTTGGTGGTGAGGCCGAGCGACAAAGCCGTCGCATCCGTGTTGAACCACAGATTGAACAAGGTGACCGCTGACAGCAGCCCTATGATGCCCACCAACGCCCTTAGTACTATTGCCATATCATTTTCCCTCCACTGTGGTTGCGGTGATGTTGCCACAGGCGCGAATGCGATGCAAAGGGCAGATTATGACGCGGATGCTTTGCCAGATTAAAGCAAATGTCACGTTGGCGCTGGTGGTACTGGCGTTGGCGATGCGGGTGATCGTGCCTGCCGGGTGGATGCCCAGTGCTATGTCGGGCCATGCCACCTTCACCCTCTGCACCGGCACCGGGATGGTCGAGGCTTGGGTTGATGAGGGCGGCAAGATTCGCAAATCACTGCCGGGTAAGGGTAAGGCTACCGGCGAGCCGTGCGCGTTTGCTGGCGCGGGCGGCGTTTACATCACGACTGCTCTTGCCGCTGCGTCTCCGATGCCACTTTTCGCGGCGGCCCTGCTCGTCATCGATGCGACACAAGTCGCTGTTGGCCAAGGCCTCGCCGCACCGCCGCCACCTTCCACGGGGCCACCAGCCCGGATCTGAAACCTAAAGCGGCAATCCCGCACCTCCATTTCAGATCAGGAAAATATCATGTCATACAAAATCTTCGCGCGCGCTGTGTCGTGCGCATTCGCCATTCTGTTTACTGCGCCCGCGCTCGCCTGCTCGGCCCATGTTTGTGAACTCCCTTCAGACTGGTTGAGCCAAGGCCTTGCGGCACATCCGAATTCGACGTCGGTTTCGCTGCGTTATGATTTTGCGCCGCAAACCCAGCTGCGGCTCGGGACGGACGCCGTGGACCGCGCCACAGTTTCCATACCCAATCCCGAGGAAATTGAGCAATCCACCTATAATCATGCGCTTAACATCACCGCGACGCATAGTTTCGGGGCAAACTGGATCGCCGAAGTACAGGTGCCGCTATTGCTCCGCCCGCACCGCACGATCACCGAAAATGAAACTGACATCAGCAGCTCTCGCACCAAGGGGCTCGGCGACGTGCAGGCAAGCCTGCGCTTTCA
The DNA here is from genome assembly GCA_046045815.1 of Pseudomonadota bacterium. Classification (GTDB taxonomy): domain Bacteria; phylum Pseudomonadota; class Alphaproteobacteria; order Sphingomonadales; family Sphingomonadaceae; genus Aquisediminimonas. Next base: position 1,749 of record JBJOLA010000070.1, on the reverse strand, counting down.
GGGCTTTGGCGGACGCGGGGTGACGGGGGTTGAACTCGGCCTCAAACTGCCGACCGGGCAATTCCACCAGACGTTTCAGACCGGCCCAGAGGCAGGCAATCCGGTTGACCGAGGTCTTCAGCCCGGATCGGGGACGACAGATGCGATCTTGGGCATATATCATTTTGGAAAATTGACCGGGCCGATTGATTTTCTGGTGCAGGCGCAAGTGCAAGTGCCGCTCGGCGGCAGGGAAGGCTATCAGCCGGGTGTATCGGGCATGCTCTCGGCGGGAATCAGTTACACGCGGTTGCGGGGCATCACGCCGCAACTTCAGCTCAATTTACGGGCGGCGGCTCGGGATAGCGGCGCAAACGCGGATGTCGCGAAGAGTGGCGGCGAACAGCTTTACGTTGCCCCAGGTCTTTCAGCGCGGTTGAGCGGCTCGACGATTCTTTTCGGTATCGCGCAGCTGCCCCTATATCAGCGGGTCAACGGCTATCAGATCGCGCCGCGCTACACGCTGTCGCTTGGCGTGCAGCACAAATTTTGACGGGTGAAGGCCGGGGCTAGATAAAGCCTCGGCCATTGGCTATGGGCGCAGGATAATGGCTCGTAACACACGCTCTCAAGATTGGGGTTTCCCACGCTGGCGCGGCTATGGCTCGTCGAGCGATGCTGTGAAAGTGCGGCTGTGTGATCGGCATAACTGCACCAATGCGGGGGATCGGCCCGCGCCGAAATCTCCCAACAGCCCGGAGCGTTGGTACTTCTGCCTTGAACATGCCACCGAATATAACAGCCGCTGGGATTATTTTGAGGGGCTTTCCAAGGAGGAAGCCGCCGAACGTGAGGCCAATGAACGGCGCGATGCAGGTGGATATCAAGAAGCCAAGCATTACGGCTGGGGCGGCGCCGGGGATGGATCACGCTCTCAAGATGAAATGCGCGCGCTCGATGTGCTTGAGCTTGAATTTGACGCGGACTTTGAAGCCATCAAGGGCGCGTGGCGCAAAATGGCGAAAGAAAATCATCCTGACGTCAAGCCCGGCGACGCGAGCGCAGCGGTGAAGTTCCACACGATCCAGGCATCGTTCGAGATTCTCCGCGCGGCGGAAGAGCGGCGGATGGCGCTTTAGGGGGCATCGTCCAGCGAGTCGGGCAACGGGTCTTTGCCGGAAATGCGCTTGGCGAGTACAATGGCCTCAGGAACGGTCATATTACCCGATATCTCAAATGCGCCGCCGGTGATGGCCTCCCTCAGCAGGGGTTCGCTCAGCACCTTTCCGTCGAGCAGGATCGGCATTTTTTCGCCGACATGATCGCGGGTCAGCTTGGCAAAGCGGGTGGCGGCGGCTTCCTCTAGCGTAACCAGCACGGTCGGGAATCCATTCAGATCGGGCTGCATCCGGGCATCCACAATGTCAGCCTCGCCAAACGGTTCACCCGCAATGGTGAAGGTGCGGACCGGGCCCGCCGCGATCAGCGCAATTGCTGTGGATAGGGACAGCAGGAATTTAGACATCGTGGTGCGATTCCGGTGGATTGCCCTCATCCATAGCGGCCCGCGGTCTCCTTGATCAAGCTGATCATGTTGGGGATGCCTTGGGTGCGGTTGGAGCTGAGCTGGCTCTTGAGATCAAACGGAGCGAGTGCGCCTTCGATGTCGGTTCCCAGGATCGCCTCGGGCATCGTGTCTTGCACCGTTTTGAGGACGAGTGCGATGATCCCCTTGGTGATCGCAGCATTGCTATCGGCGAGAAATTGGAG
>JBJOLA010000074.1:0-4402 GCA_046045815.1 Pseudomonadota bacterium | reverse complement strand
CAAAGTCGTCCCGTAATCCTATCGCCGCACCCATCGACATGCCCTCCAAAAGGAGGACATAGAGTCAGACTTTTGGCGTTTTGGGAATCCCTAAATTGAGTCAGCCTCATTGCCGGGTGGTATAAGTATGCCATTGCCCATCAACTCAGTGCAACCAAGCGAACGACCGAACGTCTCTTTTCGCAAGACTAGGGCTCAGTTGGCGCCGAGGTTAATGTCCGAGATCGGCCAATTGCCGCATTTGGTTGGACATGAACGTATGGCGGGTTTCAAGAGTACAGCATTGGCATGCGCATGTCTTAAAAGTTAGCGAAAGCAGTTTGATAACAGCGCCACTCGCATGAAATAATTGCTGATGTCGAACCAGCCAATACACGCCTCGAACGGCCGTTAATTTGGAGGAAGCGTCCAAAACGATGGTTAGCTCATTACGTCCCGTCTTCCTTGGTCTGCATCCGTAAACGGCCAGCTATTCTCGGCCAGCGAGTTTAACCCAGAAATTGGATCGGTAAATTGCGTAATAATTGGCATTCGTTCTGAATGATCAATAGCGGCCGTATCAAAATATGAACGCGGCCATTTTACTTGGGCAGGCAGAATTGATGCTTCTCCACCCTTGGGCTTTCATCGACCCATTCGCTCTGCAGGGAAAAACAGTCAGCACGGCTTCGGCACCTCTCGCAGCAAGTCGGTAAGCGTCCTTCCGATCCGCGCGGCCTCGTTTTGTGGCAGGAAGTGATTTTGGCCGGGAATCGTCTCCACCGTCAGTCTAGCGTTGGTCAGGTGAGACCTTAGGAAGGCGACGTTGGCATAAGACACTTGTGAGTCGCTGGTTCCGTGGATGACAGCGACGTGGCATCTTATCCCGGCGAGCCTCGGTGCCAGCGTTTCAAGTTCGCCCTTGAGCGCGATAAGCTCGCGGTTCGCGTTACGCAGGCTGTTTGGCAGAATTGAGCGTAATGCAGACCATTCACCGGCATATTGAATTGCATAAATATGCTCCTGACCTGGATCAAACGAGCCAGCCAGGATCAAAAGCCCGCCGACCTTGCCGGGGTTGTCGGCAGCGAGCTGGCCTACCACCGGCCCGCCCAGCGAATGGCCGACCAGGATTGGCCAGCCACCGCCTTGGTTGATCAAGAGGGGTTTGAGCGCCGCCGCCTGCTCGGCAAGCGAGGTCACTGCCTTGTCCGGCTCACTCGCGCCAAAACCAAGCCGATCCACGGCCAGCATTTCCACACCATGTGGAACGGTTGCAAGATAGCCTTCCCATTCCAAAGCATCGCCGGGGGTGCCGTGGACAAATATCACCCTCCGCCCAGACCTCTCCCCTTTTCGCAAATAGCTGACTTTCAAACCGCTTTCGGGAATTTGGTAGCTACGCCGCTCAACGTGATCGTGCGCAGCGTCGGCTTCGCCGGGCGAAAGCGGCGGCCCCCAGTGACCGACAACTCCCAACGGCACCGCGACGGCAACGCCCAAGATCCACCACCGCTTCTTGATCATGGGACGGGTAGCCCAAGCGGATACAATTTGTCAGGCTCACGCCCTGATAGGCGCTGCTCGCGATCAATTGGGACGAAGGGCCGTTCTATTACAGCAAATGCGGAAGGCATGTCGGTTTGGTTCATGCTCTTACTTGTCCTCGCATTTGCGAAGAGAAAAATGCCGCGTGTCTATGTATCCCATGCACGGACGGTATGAAACGGCCCCGCATGCATCGAAACGATAACGAAAGGTGATTTCATTCCAGCGCGCGCATGAGGCATTTCAAAACGGTCAAAATGCCGGAAAGGGAACCCAATATGCTGCGCCGCTATCTGCCGATCGGACTGACGCTCTACATTGCGTTTGTGTTCATCCAATCGCTGTTTTTCAAATTCACCAACTCGCCCGAGACGCAGTATATTTTTGGTACGCTTGATGTTTGGGGTGCTTCGCTCGGCTGGCCGGGGCTGTTTGCGGCGACCGGCATCTTCTCGCAATATGTCGTGGGCACGGGTGAGTTGGTCGCGTCGACATTGCTGTTGCTGGCGCTGACCCAGCGTTTGCGCATTCTCCGGCCCATCGGCGCGATCATGTCGATTGGTGTTATTTCGGGCGCTATCTTCTTTCACCTGTTTACGCCGCTTGGCGTTTCTGTCCTCAATTCGGACGGAACTCATGATGGCGGCGAATTGTTCGCGCTGGCCTGCGGTGTCTGGATTGCGGCGACCCTGTTGCTGTGGCTCAGCCGTGATATATTGATGGGCCTCATCGCCCGGATACGCGGGGGCCGTTCCCTTGCTTGATGCCCTGCTCTTGACGCTCAACGATCAGCCCTTGTTGCTTGCGATTGTCCTGTTTGGTGCCACTTTTGTCGTCGAGGATGTTGCGACGATTGCTGCGGGCCTGTTCGTCGCGCGAACTGGCACCGATCCCTTCGCCGCATTGTCAGGCGTCATCCTTGGGACGGCAGTTGGCGATCTCGCTCTCTACGCGCTGGGGCGCTGGGGCGCTGGGACTCACTTTGGCAAGAAGCTTCGCGCCCGCCGCGATGTCATCCGCGCTGAACGCTGGATTGCTGGCAGAGTGTTAGCACTCGTTTTTGCCGCGCGTTTCATGCCAGGCTTCCGGCTTCCGGTCTTCACTGCAAGCGGGCTAGTCGGAGCTCCATTCGCACCCGTTGCCGCCATTATCGCAATGACCACGCCGATGTGGACAGGTTCGCTCTTCGCCGCCGCGCGGTTCGCTGGGGAAGCGGGTGCTACCCAATTTGTCACGACGATCATTCCGCTCGGGTTGCTCCTTGGGCTGGGTGCCTTGCTCCTGCGGCGCAAGCGCACACTCGCGCTGGCTTAATAATATATTGGAGAGCGACATGAATGCGCCCTATCTTGATCTGCCGATTACGAGCGACTCATCGGAAGCCAAAGCCGCAATCATCGGTTTTGCCGACGAACTGATGAGCCATGGCAGCAACGCCCGGATCATCTTCGAGGCGTTAAATGACGATCCGGATTGCGCAGTGGCTCACGCATGCGCCGCCGCGCTATTCCTCACGCAAATGACGCGGGCCGGACAAGCGCAGGCCGCGCCGCATATCGCCGCTGCAAAGGTGGGTACTCGTTTTGCCACCGAACGTGAGCGGTATTTCATCGCCGCTGTCGCCTATTGGGGCAAAGGCGAAGATGCCCATGCGGTTCGCATCTTGCGAGCCATCGTCGAGACCTGGCCGCATGACCTCGTGGCGGCGAAACTGTGTCAGATTCTAGCGCTGGGACTTGGCGATTTGCAAGGTATGCGGCGGACGTCAGCGATGGCAGCGGCTGTTGAAGGACGTTCGGGCTACGCGCTCGGCCTTCATGCCTATGCGCTCGAGCAGATTGGCGAGCCTGCATTGGCGCTGCGCTTTGCCTTGCGCGCGATGGAAGTCAATCCAACGCGCGATCCGTGGGCGCAGCACAGTGCCGCCCATGCGCTTGTGGCGATGGGGCAGTCTTCCGCAGCGCGGAGTTTCCTCCGAGCGCATGTTGAGGAATGGGATCGTTGCTCGTCCTTCATGTTGACGCACAATTGGTGGCATTTGGCACTCTGCGATCTTGAACTCGGCAACCCGACGGGCGCGCTTGAAATGTTCGACGAACGCGTCTGGGGCGTTCGCAAAGGCCATGCGCAGGATCAGATCAACGCGATTTCTCTGCTCGCTCGGCTTGAAATGCAAGGGGTTGAGGCGAAATGGCGTTGGGCTGACATTGCGCGCCATTTTGAAGGCCGCGAGGGTGATAGTATCAATGGGTTTCTTGACCTCCATTATCTCTATGCCCTTGCCCGCAGTGGTAGGGACGGAGCGGCGAACCGGATGGTCGACAACATGCAGTGCCAAGGCGTTATTTCGGCTCTTGCCGTTGGCATCGTTGCCTATACCCGTTCAGAATATCGAAAGGCGGCAGAGATCATCGCTCCTGTGGTTTGGCATCTCGGTGAAATCGGAGGCAGCAACATCCAGCGCGACCTGTTTGCGCAGATATATATGGATAGCGCAAAGCGGGCGCGGACACAGGAGGGCTTCCGTGTCGCGGCTTGAAGCCCAGGTTTTGAGCGCGGGGATGCCACCAATCAGCAGCGACGATCCTCCACTATCGCGATTTGAATTCTGGCCCACCTGGCTGTTCTATGCACCGGTTTGGCTATGGATCGTCTGCTTGATGATCCGGCACAGGAGTATCCGCCTGCCGCTGATTGCCAACCCCGGCTTCCCTGCGGGTGGTTTGGTTGGCGAAAAAAAGAGCACGCTGTTCGCTAAGTTCAAAGGACCGGAACGCAGGCTTCTTCCCAGCTATGTCGTGATCACCCGCACAGCAGCCCCCGTCGAAATGCAGTGGCAGCCCATCATTGCGCAGATGTGCAAGGCAGGTCTGGC
>JBJOLA010000362.1:0-3255 GCA_046045815.1 Pseudomonadota bacterium | reverse complement strand
CCGCCGAGCAGCACCGCGAACAGATCAAGCGTCAGCGCCGCGAACAAAAAACGGTCTCGCCAGGTATAGCTCAGCCCGTCAAGCATCTGACTCAGTGGATGCGCATGGCCCTTGATGCTGGCCGCGCGGATCGGCTTGATGAAGCTAACCGAAATTGCGGCAAGCGCAAGCAGCGCGGCACTTGTCCAATAGGGCAAGGGTGCCGACGCCGCATAGAGGAAGCCTCCGAGCGCAGGCCCGATGACGGAGGCAATCTGCCACGCCATCGAGTTCATCGCGATGGCATTGGGCAAAACCTCGCTGGGCACGATATTGGCGACCATCGCCCCCATCGACGGCGCGACGAACACGCGAGCGGCGCCGTGCAGCGCGGCCATGATGAATAAATGTGGCAATGTGAGCCCGTGGTTCATCGTCATCCAGCCGAGCGTGATCGCCACCGCCATGTCAATTCCGTTGGCGAACCGCGCGACCAAGCGACGTTCAAACCGGTCTGCCACCCACCCCGCGACGGGGGTCAGGACGAACAACGGCACGAACTGTGCCAGACCGACCAACCCGAGCTGGAATGCGGCCTGCTTTTCGCTCATCCCGTAGTCAGACCGGGCAACGTCATAAACCTGCCAGCCTATCACGACGACCATCGCCATCGTCGCCATCACAGCCGAAAAACGCGCAAACCAGAACAGGCGGTAATCGCGATATGCCAAGGGGGAAGATGAAGAGATCACCCTCATGCCTTTCGCGCCTTATCGCGCAGGTTGCAACCAAGCGATCCAGATCATCCGCGTTTGATCAGGCCTGTTCTCAAAAACACCAACAGCAAAGCGGGCCACAGCAGGGTGAAAAAGATATCCCAACTCGTATCGTCCCACCGCCAAGAACCAAAGGCGAGCTTGTCAAAATACTCATTGATCGCTTCAGCAATGATGACCGCAATCAGTGGCCAGACCGACGTCAAGCTCCGGCGAAAAATCACCGCGACCAGTACCATGATCAGCATCCCGCCGTTCACGTGCAGCAACCAATCATTGACCCCGATTGAGGCCGCAGTCGCCTGCTTCAGTGTTTCGTAATGTTCAACAATTTTGACCAGCCAAGGCGGCGCATCGGCAAGGCCGGGAAAATTCGGATTTGGCAAATTCATGGGATACTCACAAAACTATCGAGAACGCGCTTACGGCCTGCAGCGTCAAAATCAATCTCAAGCTTGTTGCCTTCGATTTCTGCAATGACGCCTTGCCCGAATTTACTGTGGAACACCCGCAACCCGACGGAAACATCGCTGCGTCCTTTGTTGCCGAGGCTGATGGCAGAACCGCGCGCCTCAACAATGCGGGTTGGCCCCTGAGAATAGCCGCCACTTGCCGCGCGTTGCCATCCAGGGCCGCGTCCGGTGCCGCGTTGGAGATGAGCGAACGGATCTTCTCGCTCCGCCCAGTTCGCGCGCCACAGGCTTTCACCACCGGCCAAGCTGGTTTCGGCATTGATATGGGCTTCGGGCAGTTCTGACACAAAGCGGGAAGGTATGCTGCTGGTCCACTGGCCATAGATGCGGCGATTGGCGGCGTGGAGGATCGAACAATGCTCCCGCGCCCGAGTGATCGCGACGTAAGCGAGGCGGCGCTCCTCCTCAAGGCTCGCCAATCCGCCTTCATCCAGCGCGCGCTGGGATGGGAACACACCTTCCTCCCAGCCGACAAGGAAGGTGCGAACGAACTCCAGCCCCTTTGCCGCATGGATCGTCATGATCGTCACCTTGGGCGTATCTGCGGAGGCCTCATTGTCCATCACGAGGCTGACATGTTCCAAGAACGCCCCGAGCGTTTCATATTCTTCCATTGCCCGGGCGAGCTCGTTCAAATTCTCTAGGCGCCCCGCACTCTCAGCGGATTTTTCGGCCAGGAGCATCGCGGTGTAGCCGCTCTCCTCCAGGATCACACGGGCCAGTTCGGCGTGAGGCAGGCTGCTCGCCCGGTCCCGCCAGCTCGCAATATCGTTGACCAAAACACCCAGCGCACGCCGCGCCTGTGGGGTCAGCTCATCACTTTCGAGGATATTAACAGCGGCGCTCGTGAGCGGAATGCGTTCGGCACGCGCCAGCATTTGCACCTTCGCCACCGCTTTGTCGCCAAGTCCGCGCTTGGGCGTATTGACGATCCGCTCGAACGCCAGATCGTCGGCAGGCTGGTTGATCAGCCGCAGATAAGCGAGCGCATCCCGGATTTCGGCGCGCTCGTAAAAACGGAAGCCGCCAATGATTTTGTAGGGCAGGCCAATACTGATGAACCGGTCTTCAAACTCTCGTGTTTGAAACTGAGCGCGAACGAGGATCGCGGCATCATCGAGCGAACCGCCGCCGCGCTGGTGCGCCTCAATCATATCGCCCACGCGTCGTGCTTCTTCGGGGCCATCCCAAACGCCGATCACATCAACCTTGTCTCCGCCCTCGGTCTCGGTCCACAATTCTTTGCCAAGCCGCCCGCCATTGTGCGCGATCACCCCCGCAGCGGCGGCAAGAATGTGCGGAGTCGAGCGGTAATTCTGTTCGAGCCGCACGACCTTCGCGCCTGGGAAGTCCTTCTCAAACTTCAGGATGTTCTCGACCTGCGCGCCGCGCCAGCTGTAGATCGACTGATCATCGTCCCCGACCACGCAAATATTCTTGCGCGTCTGGGCGAGCAGACGGAGCCACAAATATTGGCTGCTGTTGGTATCCTGATATTCATCGACGAGGATATATTTGAACCGCTCCTGATACTGCGCCAGCACGTCACGATCGCGCTTCAATATCGTCAGCACATGGAGGAGGAGATCGCCAAAATCACAGGCGTTGAGTGTTTTAAGGCGCGCTTGATAGGCAGCGTAAAGTTCCCCGCCGCGCCCTTCGGCAAAGCGCTCGCTTTCCCCAGCGTCGACGTCTGCCGGAACCATCCCCCGGTTCTTCCAATGATCAATCAACCCGCCAAGCGCCTTCGCCGTAAAGCGTTTTTCGTCGAGTCCCGCCGCAATGATCAACTGCTTCATCACCCGTAACTGATCGTCGGTATCCAGAATCGTGAAGTTGGATTGCAGCCCGACCAGTTCAGCATGCCGGCGGAGCATCTTCGCCCCAATGGCGTGGAAGGTGCCGAGCCACGGCATCCCCTCCACCGCGTCGCCAATGATTGCGCCAACCCGGGCCTTCATCTCGCGGGCGGCTTTGTTGGTGAAGGTCACCGCCAGTATCTCAGACGGCCACGCCTTGCGCGTCGC
>JBJOLA010000353.1:0-3377 GCA_046045815.1 Pseudomonadota bacterium | reverse complement strand
GTCGCGCATGAGTGCGGACGTCGCAAGTGGGCGCTCTGTGTCGGCTGTCGTTGAGGGTGCAGGGAAAGCGTTGTTCTGGAAAGAAAAAGCACCAGTTTCCCGGCAGTTGATGCGGTGGACGCCGTCTCGACTTGCCATCGCAGCTGACCGGCTTCTCGGCGCAGAGAGGGCCATCAAAGCTTCGGGATCGCCGGGTGTAATCATGGCCGATGCAGAGCTCATTGCCGTCGCCCGCGCAGCCAATCGCACTCGGTGATCGCTTAAATCGATTACACAGTGTCAAAAAATCGATTCCGTGAATCAATCCACCCGCGCTATAAGGTGGATATCGACAACAGGAGTGAATAATGGGACTCGCAGGTACCAAGACCGAAGCCAATCTTAAGGCTGCATTTGCTGGTGAAAGCCAAGCTAATCGCCGCTATCTTTACTTCGCGCAGAAGGCTGACGTTGAAGGCTATAACGATGTTGCTGCGGTTTTCCGTTCCACTGCTGAAGGTGAAACCGGCCACGCCCACGGACATCTCGAATATCTGGAAGAAGTTGGCGATCCAGCCACCGGTGAACCGATTGGTGACACCGCTTCCAATCTGAAGTCGGCTATTGCTGGCGAAACCCATGAATATACCGACATGTATCCCGGTATGGTCAAGGACGCCCGCGAAGAAGGCTTTGAAGAAATTGCTGATTGGTTCGAAACGCTTGCGAAAGCCGAAAAGAGCCATGCGGGAAAATTCCAGAAGACTCTGGATTCCCTAGACGCTTAACCCTCTCGCCTCCCCCCTCGAGAGGGTCGTGTGTGGCCGGAACCAATACCCCCCCATTGGTTCCGGCCATTTCCATATCTGGAGTAAGCAATGCGCGAAGGCAGCCTAGAGGCCCCTACCCGTCACCCGATAGCCTGGCGCGAAGACGCCTTTTACGATGAAGCCCAACTCGATGCGGAGCTGCGCCGCGTCTTCGATATCTGCCACGGCTGCAGGCGCTGTTTCAATCTGTGTGACAGTTTCCCCAAGCTGTTCGACATGATCGATGAAAGCCCGAACGAGGATGTCGAACATCTCGCGTCGGATCAGTTCAAGCCGGTCGTGGATGCCTGCACCTTGTGCGACATGTGCTTCATGACCAAGTGCCCCTATGTCCCGCCGCACGAATTTGATCTTGATTTCCCGCACCTTATGCTCCGCGCCCGCGCGATTGAGCATAAGAAGGGCGAAACGAGCATTGCTGACAATCAACTCGCCAACACAGATCGCAACGGGAAACTGGGCAGCCTCACCGCGCCAATTGCAAACTGGGCAACGCGAGAAGGCAGCATCATGCGCACGCCGATGCAGGCAGTCGCCGGGATTGATAAGCGTGCTTATCTGCCGACCTTCGCCAGCACCCCGCTCACCAAGGCCGCGCGCATTCCCGCTGCCAATGCTGAGGCACCCGCATTTGGGCGCAAGGTTGTGCTTTATGCATCCTGTTACGGGGAGTTTAACGATCAAACCCCGGGCGCGGCCGCGATCAAATTGCTCGCCCACAACGGCGTGGCGGTGCGCGTGGAACATCCCGGATGCTGCGGCATGCCCAAGTTTGAAAATGGTGATCTCGGTGCGGTGGCGGACAGCGCGCAGAGCGTCGCGGCTTTCTTCGGTCCGTTGATCGATCAAGGTTATGACGTGGTGCCGCTGACCACCAGCTGCGCGTTAATGCTCAAGTTTGAATGGCCTTCGCTCTTGCCTGAGAATGAAGCGGTGGCGAAGCTTGCCAAGGCAACGTTTGATCTGTCCGAGATCGTTGTCGACATCGCCAAGAAGCAGGGCCTGATGCCGATTGAGGCGATGCCGTCCGCCATTGCAGTGCATTTCGCTTGTCACGCCCGTGCGCAGAATATGGGGCCAAAGGCTGTCGAGATGCTCCGCCTTATCCCCGAGGCTCGCCCGCAAGTGGTGGAGCGTTGTTCGGGCCACGGCGGCAAATGGGGAATCTTCCAGCAGAATTTCGACACCGCGATCAAGGTCGGGAAACCGGCCGCGAAGCTGATCGAGAAGATGAAACCGGACTATGTCGTCTCCGAATGTCCGCTCGCTGGGCCACACCTCAAGCAGGTGTTGCAGGCTGTGGGTTCCCAGACCATTCCCGAACGTATCGGCCACCCGATTGAGGTGATGGCCAAAGCATATGGATTATAGAATGCCCCGCGAAACACATGACATCACAGCCGCCGACATCCTCCCCCTCCCGATCTGGGGGGGGCAGCGCAAGGCGCAGCGCACCGCGATTTCCGAACTCAAGCGCAGCCGCCGGGTGAGCGTTGGGCCGCATGCCACACTCTATTTCGAAAATTGGGATACGATGTGGTATCAGGTCCAGGAAATGCTCTGGATCGAAAAAGGCGGAGATGCGCAGCTGCCCGATGAGCTGGCGGCCTATAACCCGATGATCCCGCACGGTGACGAACTGTCGGCCACATTGATGTTTGAAATCCCCGACGAAACCAAGCGCCGCCGTATCTTGGCCGAACTGGGCGGGATTGAGGAGAATGTCAGCATCAGCATCGGCGGTGAGCGCGTTGCGGCGATCGCTGAGGAAGACCTCGACCGGACCACCGCAGACGGCAAAACCAGCGCGGTCCACTTCCTGCACTTCCCCTTTACGACCGCCCAAATTGCCGCGTTTCGTGATCCGGCAAATGAGGTGATGATCCGCATTGATCATCCGAACTATGGGCATGCCGGGATCGTCGGCCCTGCGGTACGGGCGGCATTAGGTGAAGATTTTGGGTAGAAAGTAGCGGCAGAAATTCTGCTGGTGCATCGCGACATCGCTGCTGCCTTTCCAACCCATATATGTTCGGTGCCTGCGCGTCTTAGAAAGATCGTTCAAGCCGCGCTAGCAGAGAGCGCGCGGGGTTATCCGCTTCGATGCGCTTGGCCATTTGAAATTCAAGCCGCTTGACCCGGATATACAGATCTTCGCTCGCGACAATGATCACACGCGCATCTTCGGGAAGACCTGCAAGTACCGCGCGATCACTTTCTGCAGCACTGCCCAACGGCTGCTGAACGCCAAACGACTCGCCCATCGACCGCTGGCTTAGCAGCCATGCGATGATGTGCATCAGGCGGGTGGTGACCTTCAGCGACTCACAGGAAAAAGAAACCCGTTGCAGCGGCGTCATCCCGTCACGCGCTTCCCGGCCAAACTGGTCAAAATAAGCGCGTGCCTCATCGGCCAGCACCATTGCTTCCAGATAGAGTGAATTGATGACTTTGTGGGTCAGGCCCATGTTCGACTCGCGTTACTCTAAAAACATTTTGTGCCACATGTCTCCTTGAGACAAAACCCGGATAGAAGGTAAACTCGCCAGATTCTTCACGCGATGATAT
>JBJOLA010000045.1:0-3626 GCA_046045815.1 Pseudomonadota bacterium | reverse complement strand
GACCTTGCCAATCGTTTCGCGTATAACAAAATCGCCCATGCCGTCTGTCCCGTCTTGAAGATCAATTTGTCAGCCAGTCGCTACCAAGGCTTCAAAATCAAGAGCTTTCGCCATATTTTCTTAGGTATCGCGGATATGATTGACACGATACCGGGCACTCTAACAGCTGTTCGATTTTACGCTTGACGGCGGTGGCTATGTCGCTATGACATAACAACATAATAAGATATAACAACTAGGAGAGGCTGAATGGCAAGCGTTCTACCCGAAAAGCAGATCAAGTCTGCGAATCGCGTCCTCGAAATATTGGAGTTGTTCGACGCTTCCCGCCAGACTGTGACCGTGATGGACGTCGCCCGCGCGCTTGGCGTGCCACAATCCAGCACCTCTGAACTGCTCGGATGCCTCGTCAAACAGGGCTATCTGCAGCGAGATCGTTATGCCCGTACCTATGCCCCAACGGCCCGCGTTGCTCTGCTTGGTGCATGGGTTCAGCCCAATTTGTTTCGCAACGGTCGCTTGCTGCCGATGATGGACGAAATCGTCGAAGACAGCGGTCATCCCGTGTTCCTAGCCTCGATGGTGGGCGTAGTGCTGCGCCATGTCCACGTCGTTGGATGTGAAGTTGCGCACGCGATGAGATCCGGGAGTGATCATTCGCTTCTTCATTCGCCGCTTGGGAAGGTTTTGCTGTCGACCTTTGACCGCGAAGTCGTGCGCAAGCTTGTCCACCGATTAAACGCCGAAGCAGAGCCCGAACAATTTGTCAGAATCAACGACCTCTTGGCAGACCTCGACCAAATTCGAGCGAAGGGGTATGCAACTGGCTTGGCCGAAGACCAGTGTAGCGCCATTGTTTCTGTGCTTTTGCCGCAGTCGGGCGAAGAACAAATGTCGCTTGGGATAGCCGTCCCGCTTGAAGCGATGGAGGAAAATCTGGCGCGCTATGTAAAATTACTGCGTGGTGCGGTGTCGAGCCATCTTGGGCCAACGCTCGCCAGCTCGACTTACACCGAGCGACCCCGCTACGCGCGAGTGATGTAAAACGGCAACGAGCCATGTATAACCAGAGGGAAATTCCATGACGGACAAAATTCTTATTCGTAAAGACGGTGCGATTGGTCACATCATTTTCAACAATCCCGATAAACTCAATGCCATGTCTCTCGACATGTGGGCGGGGATGGGTGAGGCGATGGAAAAGTTCAATGCGGACGAAAGTATCCGTGTCGTCGTGTTTTCAGGTGCGGGCGACGTATCGTTTGTCGCCGGGGCTGACGTGTCGAAATATGAGGAAGAACGCGGTGAGGGCGACGCCCAGGAACATTATGCGCGAACCGGCGAAGCGGCCATGCAGCATATCTACAAATCGACGAAGGTAACGGTCGCGGCTATCGACGGCTGGTGCATCGGCGGCGGTGTGTCGGTCGCGCTTGTGTGCGACCTGCGCTATTGCTCGGCCAAGTCAAAATTTGGGCAGCCCGCGATGCGTTACGGAATCGGCTATCGCTATTCGTCGCTGCGGCGGATGGTTGATATCATTGGTGTTGGTCCATCGAAGGACATGCTGCTCGGTGGACTACAGTTCGATGCGCAGGAGGCGCTGCGGGTGGGTTTGGTCGGCAAGGTTTTGCCCGATGATGAATTCCAGCCTTGGATCGAAAAGCTGGTCGGAAATATCGCCATCGGCGCGCCACTGACCGCGCAACAGGTTAAGTTCACGCTCCAGACCTATCATCTCGACGAGGACAAACGCGACCTCGATACATGCGAGGCGATGTTCCAGCAATGCTATGCGAGCGACGACTACAAGGAAGGCATCCGCGCCTTTGCCGAGAAGCGCAAGCCGGCTTTTACCGGCCGCTAATGGACCTTAGTTTCTCGCCAGACGAGACTACCTTTCGGCACGAGGTTCGCGCATTTATTCAAGCGACTCTCCCGCCTGAAACACGTCAAAAGCTGATCGATGGTCGCATTCCAACGAAGGATGAGGTCGTCGCTTGGCAGCGTGTGCTCAACCTTCGCGGTTGGGCGACACCAAGCTGGCCCAAGTCCCATAACGGCCCCGGCTGGACTCCTGTTGAACGCATGATCTTTATGGACGAACTGCATCAGGCACCCGCCCCTGAGCCAGTCTCCTTCAACGTCGCGATGATCGGCCCGGTGCTGATCGAATATGGCACGCAAGCCCAGCAGGATCGGTTTCTCAAGGCAACGGCCAATTGCGACATTTGGTGGGCGCAGGGTTTTTCGGAACCGGGTGCAGGGTCAGATCTTGCCTCGCTTCGTACGTCTGCCGTACGGGATGGTGACGACTACATCGTCAACGGCCACAAGATTTGGCAAGGAATGGCCCATCATGCGGATTGGATGTTCACACTCGTGCGCACCGATCCAGCGGCTCCCAAGAAACAGATGGGCATTTCGATGCTGCTGATCGATTTGCGGTTGCCCGGGGTGACCATCAAGCCGATCATCACCATCGACGGACGGCATGAGGTGAACGAGGTGTTCCTCGACAATGTCTGCGTACCCGCCGATTGTCTTGTCGGCGCAGAGAATGCCGGGTGGGATATCACCAAATTCCTGCTGTCGAACGAGCGAGGTAACATCGCGCGGATCGGCATGACCAAGCAGATCATCAGGCGGATCAAGGGTTACGAATTGTCGTCTGCCAAAGCTGCCAAGCTTGCGCTGATTGAGGCCGAACTAAAGGCGCTCGAAATAACGCAGATGCGCGTGCTCGACGCGATGCGTGCGTCGAACACCGCCGACCCGCGCACGTCGTTGCTCAAGTTGAAGGGTGTCGAATTGCGGCAAGCTGCGTCTGAATTGCTGGTCGCAGCGGCAGGTACAGCGGCGCTTGAAGCGATTGATCCGGATGCAGATGGAGATCAAGTCGGAACGATTGCCCCGAACTACTTCATTCTGCGCGCCGCCTCAATCTATGGCGGTTCAAGCGAAGTTCAAAAAACCATCGTAGCTAAAGGCGTGGTCGGTCTATGAACTTCGAACTTTCCGATGATCAGCGGATGCTGAAGGACAGTCTCGACCGGCTGATTACGGGCGAGGTGTCCGGCGAGACAATTACCGAACTGGGCCTGACCATGCTGCCTTTCCCGGAAGAACAAGGCGGGCTTGGCCTCGGGGCGGTAGAAATGATGCTGGTGGGTGAAGCTTTTGGGCGCGGACTGGTGACCCAACCCTATTTCGGCAATGTCGTTATGGCTGGCACAGCTTTGAGGGTGGCCGGTTTGACTGACTGCATCGCGGGTCTCGCAGAGGGGGCGACGCAATATGCGTTCGTCAATGACCCCAAATTTGTCGTTGGCGGTGACACGGCCGACCGTTTCATCGTCGCCGATGGCAATAGTTTCCGCCTCATAGAGGCTGACGCAGTCGAGCGGCGTTCTTTCAAGCTGCACAACGGATGGGGTGCCGCCGTACTGACCATCCCCCCGCAACCTATTACAAGGATCGCCAATGGCAAAAATGTGGCCGAGGCCGTCGAGCAGGCTGCAATTGCCTGGCTTGCCGCCAACGCCGTCGGCGCTATGTCTGCCGCGCTCGATCTCACGGCAGACTATCTCAAGACGCGCGAACAGTTCGGAAAACCCATCGGCGCC
>JBJOLA010000314.1:0-8243 GCA_046045815.1 Pseudomonadota bacterium | reverse complement strand
CGGCCATTAGCGGGGGGGAGGGAGGGGGTCAAACCTACCTTGGGGCGAAACGCCTAGGTGCCCGAGGATGCCCGTACAGCGCCTCTGGGGCGGGCTGGGTAGTCCGGTGACCAAAAGGGTGTTAGCGTCGTCGGGACGGGTCTTAAAACCGCTCAGAATTGATGCTGCGGGTTTTAGGAAAGCTCAATTGACAGAAACCGTCGTCACACTTAGCCGTGAGGTGCTTCCGCGCAACTAGGGCCAAACCAGATGAGCAACTTACGCACCGAAATTCACGATGCCGAGGAAAAACTGCTCACTGAGCTCCGTGAGCTGCGGCGTAACGCGCGTGAGGGGCATTTTTCATATGAGGACCAACGGCCTGACCTGACCATTGGCCAGAAGATCGCTGACACCGTTGCCGCAACGATGGGATCGTGGCGCTTCATCATCATCCAGTCGACCTTGCTGCTGCTTTGGATCACGCTCAACATCGCCGCCTGGATCAATCACTGGGATCCATACCCCTTCATCCTCTTGAACCTCGCGCTCTCATTCCAGGCCGCCTATGCCGCGCCGTTCATCATGATGAGCCAGAACCGCCAGCAGGATATTGACCGGCAATCGGCCGAATCCGATCATCAAATCAACATCAAGGCGGAGCTTGAGATCGAGTTGCTCCACCAAAAGATTGACGCCCTGCGCGAGAAAGAGGTGCTTGAACTGACCAAGGCGGTGCATGATCTGGTTGCCCTGCTGAGTAAATCCGCGAAGGGTTAGGGAGATTTGCGCAACGGTAGATCCGATATCCGCCTATCCTGCGTAGCCATTGAGTAGGTATCGAAATGGCCTATCGAAGGGGCTCTCCTAAGTTTGGCATAAGGGCCCCTTCGATACAGGTCACTTCGACTGCCTTGCAGGTGCTCAGGACAGGCCCCGACACGCTCAGCCCTTACTCAGGATAAGCGGCAATTGAGTTGCGTCCCATTCCCCATTTGACAACGCGGCCCCCAACCCCCTAGCCCCGCGCCATGTCTCCCACGATGCCACCCGCGTTCGGCCTCAACCGTCATGTTGTCCTCCCCGGTCCGCTTGCGCTCGACGGGGGTGAGAGCCTGTCTCCGGTTGAGATTGCCTATGAAACCTACGGCACTTTGAATGCAGACGCTTCGAACGCGGTGTTGATCTGCCACGCGCTGACCGGCGATCAGCACGTCGCCAGCAACCATAGCATCACCGGCAAACCGGGCTGGTGGGACAGGATGGTCGGCCCGGGAAAGCCAATAGATACTGACCGCTTCTGCGTGATCGGCACCAATGTGATCGGCGGCTGCATGGGATCAAGTGGCCCAGAAACGCTCGCGCCCGATGGCAGACCCTACGGCATGCGATTTCCAGTTATCACCGTGCGCGATATGGTGCGCGCGCAGGCGATGCTGATGGATCATCTCGGGATCGACCGGCTTTATGCAGCGGTTGGCGGATCGATGGGCGGGATGCAGGTGCTGAGCTGGGCAGCGAATTTCCCCGAACGCGTTGCCTCTGCCCTCGTCATCGCCTCAACCGCCAAGCATAGCGCGCAGAATATCGCTTTCCACGAGGTCGGCCGGCAAGCGATCATGGCAGACGCAAATTGGCGCGACGGGGATTATTATGCGGACGGCAAAGCGCCGGACGCTGGCCTTTCAGTCGCGCGGATGGCGGCGCATATCACCTATTTATCCGAAGCCGGGCTGACTGAAAAATTCGGACGACGGCTCCAGGACCGAGACAGCAAGACCTTTGGTTTTGACGCGGACTTTCAGGTGGAGAGTTATCTCCGCCATCAAGGGCTGAGCTTCACCAACCGGTTTGATGCGAATAGCTACCTCTACATCACCCGCGCGACCGACTATTTTGATCTTGCCGAGGAACATGGCGGCCATCTGGCGCATGCGTTCAAGGGGTCAACGACCCGCTTCTGCCTGGTGAGCTTCGATTCCGACTGGCTTTACCCGACCAGCGAATCGCGCAGCATCGTCCACGCCCTCAACGCGAGCGGCGCGCCAGTCAGCTTCGTCGAGCTCTCCTCCCCGTTCGGCCATGACAGCTTCTTCCTCGACCTTCCCGATTTTGACCGGGTAATCGATGGTTTCCTAAGGGCGGGGGGGCAATGACCGTGCTCCGCCCCGATCTCCAGATCATCGCCAACAACGTGGCAGCTAACACACGTATCCTTGATGTCGGTTGCGGTAACGGCGATCTCATGGCGGCACTGCGCGATACCAAGCAAGTGGATGCGCGCGGGATGGAGCTGGACAGCAGCAATGTGGCGGACGCCGTCGCGCGCGGGCTTTCGGTCATTCAAGGCAATGCCGATACCGACCTTGCGGATTATCCTGACGGCGCATTTGACTATGCGATCCTCTCCCAAACGCTGCAAACGACGATGCGGCCTGACCTCGTGACCGAGCAACTGCTCCGCATCGGCAAACAAGCCTTTGTGTCTTTCCCCAATTTTGCCCATTGGCGGGTGCGGCTCTCGCTCCTCTGGGGCGGGCGGATGCCGGTAACGCGACTGCTGCCGATTGCCTGGTATGAAACGCCCAATATCCATCATGTGACGATCAACGATTTCCGCGCACTGCTCAAAGCACGGGGTATCAAGGTGGACGGATCCTGGTTCCTGTCGGGCGACCAATTGACCACCAACGCAGGGGCCAACACCTTTGCCGAACACGCGGTGTTCCTGCTGTCTCGCTAAGATGCTTGTCGCGCCTGCCATTCCTGCATAGACAGGCGGGCGATGGCGAGACGATCTTCCCCCAAGCCGAAGCGCGGCTGGTTTTCCAATCTATTCCGCATAGGCCTGTTTTCGGGGCTGATGGCGCTGATGGCACTGCTGATTGCAGTGAGCTTCGCTTATTCGACCCTGCCAAGTTATGAGCAGTTAAAGCAAACGCCGAACGGCCAGATGATCCGCGTTCATGCCGCCGATGGCACCGTGATTGTCTCGCTTGGCCCCAGCTACGGCGCGTGGCTGGGGTACCGTGATATCCCGCCGGTGATGGTCGACGCGATGGTTTCGGTGGAGGATAAGCGCTACCGCAGCCATTTGGGGGTGGACCCGATCGGCATCGCACGGTCATTCCTCATCCGCTATCAAAAGGGGCATTTCACCCAAGGCGGCTCAACGATCACACAGCAGCTGGCGCGTAATGTTTTCCTGACGAACAACAAGACCTTTGGCCGCAAGTTCCGCGAAATCATTCTGGCTTTGGCGCTCGAACGAAAGTTCAGCAAGGATCAGTTGCTCGAACTTTACCTCAACCGGGTCTATTTTGGCGGCGGTGCATTTGGAATTGATGCCGCCTCCCGCCGCTTCTTTGGCCACCCCGCAACGACGATGAGCCTCGGCGAATCCGCCATCATTGCCGGACTGGTGAAAGCACCGTCAAACTATGCCCCCACCGCTGATGCCAAAGCAGCAGTGGGGCGCGCGGGCGTTGTGCTGGCATCGATGGAGGAGGCCGGCGCGATCAGCCATGCGCAGGCGCTTGGCGCGGACCCGTCTCAGGTCAAGATTGCGCCGGAATCCAATCAGAACAGCGTCCGCTATTTCACCGACTGGGCGCTGCCGCAGCTTGATACGTTGATCAGCGAAACCACAGCGCCGATCGAGGTGTGGACGACGCTGGACCTCAAGATGCAGTCCGCCGCTGACGCCGCAATCCGGGCGAATGCACCGCCGGGCACACAAGCCGCGCTGGTGGCGCTGGACAGGGACGGCGCTGTGCGCGCGATGGTCGGCGGCACCGACTATGTCACGTCCATTTATAACCGGGCGACCCAATCGGTACGCCAGCCCGGATCAGCGTTCAAACTCTTCGTCTATCTTGCCGCCCTTGAATCGGGGATGACCACAGAATCAAAACTGGTCGATGAACCGGTTGACATCAACGGCTGGAAACCGAGGAACAGCAGCGGCCATTATACCGGTGAAATCACGCTGCGAACCGCATTCACTTATTCGGTCAATACGATTGCGGCCAAGATTGGCGAACAGGTTGGGACGTCGGCAATTGCCGGCATGGCGCAGCGGCTCGGCATCACGACACCGGTCAATTTGTTGCCTTCGATGGTGCTGGGCAGTTCGGACGTTCGCTTGCTCGATATGACACGGGCTTATGCCGCCGTGGCGGCAAAGGGTGTGGCCGTGACGCCTTACGGCATCGTCAAAGTGACAGATGATAAGGGTCAAATTCTCTATGCCAGCCATCCCGACATGACCCGCGTTTTGATCCCGCCCTATGTTGCGGCAGGGATGACTGATCTGCTCCAGACCGCCGTTGCCGCTGGCACCGGCAAGGCCGCGCAAATCGGCCGGCCGGTTGCAGGCAAAACCGGCACGACCAGCTCGAACAAGGATGGCTGGTTCATGGGCTTTTCCAGCGGGATCACCACTGGGGTCTGGATGGGTCGTGATGATGCCCGCCCCGTCAAAGGCTTACAGGGCGGCACCGCGCCGGCCCGTGCTTTTGCCGCCTTCATGCGGATCGCCGTGGCGGGCCGCAAGATTGAGCAGTTCGATACCACGGTCACTTTGCCCGAAGAAATGCTCGAACCGGATGCAGAGGCCTATTACGGTTCGCCGGATAATGGCAGCCTGGTTGATCCCGACGGCAATCCCCTCGACCGGCCCGGCGAGACGATCCGGCCGGACGAGGTGATCATTGATCCACCGCTTGTCGAAGGAGACGGCAAGGCACCGGTTGACTTGATGCCTCAACCCGACCGACCGAACCAGTGAAGCGCTGCGCCGTTGGCGCGTAACCAGCGGCGGGCGGGCGTCGGATCGCTCTCAAACAAATCTGCTACCAGCGCGTGGAATTCAGGACCATGATTCATGTGGATGCGGTGCGCAACTTCATGGGCAATTGTCGCACGGCGGACATAGTCAGGTGCGAGCATCAACCGCCAGCTGTAACGGATATCTCCCGACACCGCGCAGCTACCCCAGCGAGACACCGGATCTCCGACACCGACCTTGCCAATCTTGATCGCGCGTTTCTGCGCATATTCAAGCGTTTCTGCCGTCATGAGGGTAAGCGCTTCCCGTTTGATCCAGCGCAGCAGCCGTGCGGCAATCAATTCCTCTGGACCGCCCACAAGAAGCTGATCCCCGACGATCTTTGGAGTTCGCCCCCGCTTTTCTTGCCAATCGACGATCAAGCTTTCACCACCAAGCAAGATCGTCATGCCCGGCACGATGGGCTGTGGGCGAGGCAGCCGGGCAAGCTGTGCTTCGATCCAGCTGCGTTTGGTTTGCGCCCATTTAAGCGCGTCGGCCTTGGAGGCGCGCGGCGGCAGTGTCAGCTTGACAGCTCCGTCACGTGGATCAACCACAAGCCGCATCCGCCGGGTGCGCGGCGACCGGACCAAAATGAGGGGGCGGCGATGATCGCCCCCTTCAAAGATCGGGCCATCCACCAGTAGCCCTTCAGAAACGGTGCGGGTCTCCGGCTTCGAGGAGATGAAATTCCAGATCGCCTGCATCCTCTTCCGAAATCGTCCAGCCGCGCACCGATGCACCGGCGCGGTGCACAGCGTCACGGTCTCCGCTTATAAGATAATGCCAATCAGGCAAGGCCTTGCCTTCTGCCCTGCGCACATAAGCACAGGTTTCAGGTAGCCAGTGGATTTCTTTCAATTTCCGGGGGGTCAAACGGATGCAATCCGGCACAAAAGCGTGGCGGTGCTTATAATCCTGACACAGGGCAGACTGGCGGTCCAACAATTTGCAGGCCACGTTCGTCGCGTGGAATTCACCGGTGTCCTCATCTTCAAGCTTGTGCAGGCAGCATTTGCCGCAGCCGTCGCACAACGCCTCCCACTGCGCCCGGTCGAGCTTGTCAATCGGCACATCTTCCCAGAAGCGCACGCTCATTTGATCCACCGTGCCAGTTCTGCCGCTATGGCATCCGGCTTTCCGTCCTGCGGGATCAGCGCAATTGGTGCGCCTTCCAGACCGAACAATATCGCCGTCCGGCTGTGATCGACCAGATAAGTGGTGGGGGTTGCGCCGGCTTCCTTCTGATACACGACCGCAAATTCCTTGGCGACAGTCGCAATTTGTGCGGCAGTTCCCGTCAGCCCGATCAACCTGGGGTGGAAGGCATTGGTGTAGGTGGTGAGAACCGCTGGCGTATCACGCTCCGGGTCCACCGTGATGAAGAGCGGCTGGATTTTGGCCGCAGCTTTGGGATTTTCGATCTCCAGCTGCTTGAAACCAAGCATCAGGCGCTGAACGTCGGCGGGGCAAACGTCCGGGCAGAAGGTGTAACCGAAGTAAATCAGCCGGTATTTGCCCGCGAAATCCCTGTCGGAAACGCTCTTCCCTGTTTCAGAAACCAATGTGAACGGCCCCCCGATTCGCGCGCCGTCAAGCGGTGCCGTCTCCGCGCGCGGCGTGTGACAGCCGCTGGCGAACAACAAAAGTGGAAAAATTAGCGCCTTAACGGTGTTCATGATGCGGCCAGCCTTGCTTTGCTAGGCGGCTCTGCGCAAATGTAGCTTCAAACGCAACAGGGTATGAACATGCGATTCACCGCCAAAATCTTCTTATCGGTTCTACTGCTCATGCCGTCGCTGGCATCCGCGCAGTTTTCGGAAAGCTATAATTTCCTCAAGGCCGTCCGTGATCGCGATGGCAATGAGGCAACCAAGATCATCTCCAAGCCCGGCTCTGTGATCATCGACACCAAAGACAGCACGACCGGCGAAAGCGCGCTTCACATCGTGACGGCCGCGCGCGATACGACATGGATGTCGTTCCTTTTGTACAAAGGTGCCAAAGCCGATACGCGTGACGCCCGCGGCAATACGCCGCTGATGATCACGGCCCAGATCGGGTTTGTGGAGGGTGCGCAATTGCTCCTCAACAAGCGCGCATCGGTTGATCTGACCAATAGCGCGGGCGAAACCCCGCTCATCCGTGCGGTCCAAAACCGCAATGCAGCGATGGTTCAGTTGCTTGTACAAGCAGGCGCAAATCCGAAGAAGGCCGACAACGGGGCGGGTCTATCCGCCTTGGACTATGCAACGCGAGACCGTCGCGCGGCAGCGATATTGAAGATTTTGCAGGAGGCTAAGGCTTCAGCAGTCCCGAAAGCTTCGGGACCTAAGCTTTAGAAAACCGTCTCATCCTCCGATTCGATTGAAACCAGCAACCGCCGAGCTGCACGCCGGGCGAAGCGCAAAGTTTCCACTTTGCGCCGGGCTGGCGCGAGCATCGTGCTTGGTGCTTCGCGCAGGATCGCGCCATCATAACGGTCTGCCACGATCAATCCTGTGCGTTCAGGCATCAATTCCTGCCGGTCAAGCAGCGACAAATCGAATCCGCGCGGCACCGCCCAGAAATAGCGATCACAATAATCGAGATAGTCCGTCCATTTCGCGTCACCGAGCAGATCGGCGCGCGAGACCTTAATCTCAACAATCGTGATCAACCCCTTGGGCGAAAGCGCGAACAGATCAACCCGCCGACCGTTGCCAAGGGGAACCTCTGCAATGCTGAGCAAATCGTGACGTAAAAACAGGCGAGACACACCCCGCGCGACATCGGCCGCCACTAGTTTCTCCGATTCGCTCTCCATCGCCGCTCACTAGAACAGGAGAAGAACGAATGCGAGGGATAATCGACTTTTACCGGTAGAAAATGTGATTGCCGATGCTAGCAATCCGTGTCACGCGCCAGCTTGGCGACACCCGCCGCGCATGGAAATAAAGCGCATTGCTCACGCTGCTATGCCACAGATCATTTTGCGCAATTGTGGCAATTGCGACGGCTGACCGCCAATTCTGGCTGGACCGGGCAATCGCGGGGAATGTGCCGCCGCGTACAAAAGAAAATTGGCTGGGCTGGAATACCACACCGCAAATGCTGGACGCAAAACGCCCCGAGCGCGCCCGGTTAAGGATCACCTTTGCAACCGCGAGCTGACCGTCGAGCGGTTCGCCTTTGGCTTCAAAATAAACGGCACCCGCAAGGCATTCCTGCTCACGACTGGCAGTCTGTGTTCCGCTGTTTGCAGCAACGAGTTGCGCAAGGGATTTGGCCGAGCCATCCGCACGGGACTCTGAAATACGGGATTCTGGGAGGTGAGGCTTGAAAGAATCAGCGCTGATCATCGGATCAGCGGGGGTTTGACCTTCTTGGGCAGCCGCAGCGCGGACCGATTCCGGAAGAAGCGTCAAAGCTTGAGAACGACCTGCGCTCTCTGAAA